>NZ_JBFBJT010000122.1:0-22150 GCF_040686175.1 Streptomyces sp. NPDC086077
GACCAGAACGTCGATCTCGGCCGGCGTGGAGTACAGATAGAACGACGCTCGCGTGGTCGCAGGAATTCCGTAGCGCAGGCACACCGGGCGGGCGCAGTGGTGGCCCACGCGGACCGCGATGCCCTGCTCGTCCAGAACCTGGCCCACGTCGTGCGGGTGGATGTCACCGAGGGTGAAGGAGATCGCGGCGCCGCGCTCCTCGGCCGTGGTCGGGCCGATGATGCGCAGGTCGGGGACCTCCGTCAGGCGCTTGACCGCGTACTCGGTGAGCGCGTGCTCATGGGCGAGGATCTTGTCCATGCCGATCGCGCTCAGGTAGTCGATCGCCGCGCCCAGGCCGACCGCCTGCGCGATCGGCGGGGTGCCCGCCTCGAACTTGTGCGGGGCGGGGGCGTACGTCGACGAGTGCATCGACACCGTCTCGATCATCTCGCCGCCGCCGAGGAACGGAGGCAGGTCCTCCAGCAGCTCCTGGCGGCCCCACAGCACGCCGATGCCGGTCGGGCCGCACATCTTGTGGCCGGTGAAGGCCACGAAGTCGGCCTGGAGGGCCTGTACGTCGAGCGGCATGTGCGGCGCGGCCTGCGAGGCGTCGATGCAGACCAGCGCGCCGACCTCCTGCGCGCGGCGCACTATCGCCTCGACGGGGTTGTGGGTGCCCAGGATGTTGGAGACCAGCACGAAGGAGACGATCTTCGTCTTCTCGGTGATGATCTCGTCGATGTTGGAGAGGTCGAGCCGGCCGTCGTCGGTCAGGCCGAACCACTTCAGCTTCGCGCCCGTGCGCTGCGCCAGCAGCTGCCACGGCACGATGTTGGAGTGGTGCTCCATCTCCGTGATGACGATCTCGGTCTCGTGGTCCACGCGATAGGGCTCGTCGGCCCAGCCCAGCATGTTCGCCACGAGGTTGAGCGACTCCGAGGCGTTCTTGGTGAAGACCACCTCGTCGCGGGAGGGCGCGTTGACGAACTCGGCGACCTTGTCGCGCGCGCCCTCGTACAGCGCCGTGGCCTCCTCGGCGAGCACATGCACACCGCGGTGGACGTTGGCGTTGTAGCGCTCGTAGTACTCGTTCAGGGCGTCCAGCACCTGACGCGGCTTCTGCGAGGTCGCCGCGTTGTCCAGGTACACGAGCTTCCGACCGTCATGGATCTGTCGGTCCAGGATGGGGAAGTCCTTGCGGATCGCCTCGGTGTCGAGGAGGCCCGGCAGCTGTGTCACGCGGATACGCCACCCTTCGCATATGCCTCGTAGCCCTCGTTCTCCAGCTTGTCGGCGAGCTCGGCGCCACCGGACTCGACGATCCGGCCGGCGGAGAACACATGGACGAAGTCGGGCTTGATGTAGCGCAGGATGCGCGTGTAGTGCGTGATCAGCAGGGTGCCGACCTCGCCGGTCTCACGGACCCGGTTGACGCCCTCGGAGACCACGCGCAGCGCGTCGACGTCCAGACCGGAGTCGGTCTCGTCGAGGATCGCGACCTTCGGCTTGAGCAGTTCCAGCTGGAGGATCTCGTGGCGCTTCTTCTCACCGCCGGAGAAGCCCTCGTTGACGTTGCGCTCGGCGAAGGCGGGGTCCATGTTGAGGCGCTCCATGGCCTCCTTGACCTCCTTCACCCAGGTGCGCAGCTTGGGGGCCTCGCCGCGGATCGCGGTGGCGGAGGTGCGCAGGAAGTTGGAGACGGAGACGCCGGGGACCTCGACCGGGTACTGCATCGCGAGGAACAGGCCGGCGCGGGCGCGCTCGTCGACGGACATCTCCAGGACGTCCTCGCCGTCGAGGGTGACGGTGCCGCTGGTGATCGTGTACTTCGGGTGACCCGCGAGCGAGTAGGCGAGGGTCGACTTGCCCGAGCCGTTGGGGCCCATGATGGCGTGCGTCTCGCCCTGCTTCACGGTGAGGTCGACGCCCTTGAGGATCTCCTTCGTGGCGTTGTCGGCCTCGACGGTGACGTGCAGGTCTCGGATTTCCAGCGTTGCCATAGGTGCCTCAGGACTCCTGGGTGAGGGAGACGAGTACGTCGTCCCCTTCGATCTTTACGGGGTATACGGGGACGGGGCGCGTCGCGGGGAGGCCGGACGGTTTGCCGGTGCGCAGGTCGAACGACGATCCGTGCAGCCAGCACTCGATCTGGCAGTCCTCCACCTCGCCCTCGGAGAGCGAGACGTTCGCGTGGGAGCAGATGTCGTTGATCGCGAACACTTCGCCCTCGGTCTGCACGAGGGACACCGGCGTGCCGTCGAGTTCCACCCGCTTCGGGGTGTCCTCCTCCAGCTCGCTCAGCGCGCACGCGCGTACGAAGGTGGTCATCCGACCGACGCCTCCAGCTCCTCTTCGATCTTGGCGAGCAGCCGCTCCTCGATGTCCGGGACGCCGATCTGCTGGACCAGCTCGGCGAAGAAGCCGCGGACCACCAGTCGGCGGGCCTCGTACTCCGGGATACCGCGGGCCATCAGGTAGAACAGCTGCTCGTCGTCGAAGCGGCCGGTGGCGGACGCGTGTCCGGCGCCGACGATCTCGCCGGTCTCGATCTCCAGGTTCGGCACCGAGTCGACCCGCGCGCCGTCCGTCAGGACGAGGTTGCGGTTCATCTCGTACGTGTCCGTGCCCTCGGCCTTGGCCTCGATCAGCACGTCACCGATCCACACGGCGTGCGCGTCCTCGCCCTGGAGCGCGCCCTTGTAGGCGACGTTGGACTTGCAGTGCGGGGTGTTGTGGGTGACCAGGAGGCGGTGCTCCTGGTGCTGGCCGGCGTCCGTGAAGTACAGGCCGTACAGCTCGGCCTCGCCGCCGGTACCGGCGTACTGCACGCGCGGGTGCAGTCGTACGACGTCGCCGCCGAAGGTGACGACCACGGACTTGAAGGAGGCGTCGCGGCCGACCAGGGCGTTGTGCTGGGCCACGTGCACGGCCTTGTCGTCCCAGTCCTGGACGGAGACGACGGTCAGCTTGGCGCCGTCACCGAGGAGGTAGTCGACGTTGGCGGCGAGCACGGCGTCACCGGTGTGGTCGATGACGACGACGGCCTCGGCGAAGGCTCCCAGCTCGATGAGCTGATGGCCGTAGGCGACCGCGCCCTCGCCGTGCACGGCGATGCGGATCGGCTCGGTGAGGACCGTGTCCTTGGGGACGGTGACGACCCCGGCCTTCTCGAACGCCGAGTAGGCCTGGGCGGCGATGCGGTCCGCCGGGGTGCCGGCCCTGCCGAGCCGCGCGTTGTCGCGGCCGACGGTCTCGACGACGACGCCCGCGGGGGCCTCGACCTCGATCCTCACACCGTCGCCGGTGGCGACCGCGGTGCCGTCGTGCAGGCCACGCAGGCGCTCCAACGGGGTGAACCGCCACTCCTCCTCACGACCGCGCGGGACCGGGAAGTCCGCCACGTCGAAGGACGGGGGCGCGCTCATGCGCGAGACGACGGTCGACTCGGCGGCCACCGCGATCGAACCGGCGGTGGTGCTGCCCACCGGGATGTTCTGAGCCTCAGCCATGGCTGTCGGTCTGCTCTCTTCCTACGTTTACGATCCTCGGCCCGCCGCGGGGGCGGGCCGCCTGCTGCTGTTGCGGACGGCGGGCGTCAGCCGACCGCGCCTTCCATCTGCAGCTCGATCAGCCGGTTGAGCTCAAGGGCGTACTCCATGGGCAGCTCCTTGGCGATCGGCTCGACGAAGCCGCGCACGATCATCGCCATCGCCTCGAACTCGCTCAGACCGCGGCTCATCAGGTAGAAGAGCTGGTCCTCGGAGACCTTGGAGACGGTCGCCTCGTGGCCCATGGACACGTCGTCCTCGCGGACGTCGACGTACGGGTACGTGTCCGAGCGGGAGATGGTGTCGACGAGCAGCGCGTCACAGAGCACGTTGGACTTCGCGCCCGGGGCGCCCTCGCCGATCTCGATCAGACCGCGGTAGGACGTACGGCCGCCACCGCGTGCCACCGACTTGGAGACGATGTTGGACGAGGTGTTCGGAGCCATGTGGACCATCTTGGCGCCGGCGTCCTGGTGCTGCCCCTCGCCCGCGAAGGCGATGGACAGGGTCTCGCCCTTGGCGTGCTCGCCCATCAGGTAGACGGCCGGGTACTTCATCGTCACCTTGGAGCCGATGTTGCCGTCGACCCACTCCATGGTCGCGCCCTCGTAGGCGACGGCGCGCTTGGTGACCAGGTTGTAGACGTTGTTCGACCAGTTCTGGATGGTCGTGTAGCGGCAGCGGGCGTTCTTCTTGACGATGATCTCGACGACCGCGGAGTGCAGCGAGTCCGACTTGTAGATCGGAGCGGTGCAGCCCTCGACGTAGTGCACGTAGGCACCCTCGTCGACGATGATCAGCGTCCGCTCGAACTGGCCCATGTTCTCGGTGTTGATCCGGAAGTAGGCCTGGAGCGGGATCTCGACGTGCACGCCCGGCGGCACGTAGATGAAGGAGCCGCCCGACCACACGGCGGTGTTCAGCGACGCGAACTTGTTGTCACCGACCGGGATGACGGTCCCGAAGTACTCCTTGAAGAGCTCCGGGTGCTCCTTCAGCGCGGTGTCGGTGTCCAGGAAGATGACGCCCTGCTCCTCCAGGTCCTCGCGGATCTGGTGGTAGACGACCTCCGACTCGTACTGGGCCGCGACACCGGCGACGAGGCGCTGCTTCTCCGCCTCCGGGATGCCGAGCTTGTCGTACGTGTTCTTGATGTCCTCGGGCAGGTCCTCCCAGGACTCCGCCTGCTTCTCCGTGGAGCGCACGAAGTACTTGATGTTGTCGAAGTCGATGCCCGACAGGTCCGAGCCCCAGTTCGGCATGGGCTTCTTCTCGAAGAGCTTCAGGCCCTTCAGGCGCAGCTTGGTCATCCACTCCGGCTCGGACTTCTTGTCCGAGATGTCACGGACGACGGCCTCGCTCAGGCCGCGCTTCGCTGCGGCACCGGCCACGTCGGAGTCGGCCCAGCCGTATTCGTACTTGCCCAGACCCTCGAGTTCGGGGTGGGCAGTCTCCGTGGGGAGAGTCATGCGGGGTTCCTCCCGGCCGTGCTTGCAGTGTTGTCGGTCTTGGAAGTCTTGGGGATGAACGTCGTGCAGACACCGTCGCCGTGCGCGATGGTGGCCAGCCGCTGGACATGCGTCCCGAGCAGCTCGGCGAAGATCTCCGTCTCGGCCTCGCACAGCTGCGGGAACTGCTCGGCGACATGGGCGACCGGGCAGTGGTGCTGGCACAGCTGTTCGCCGGTGGGGGCGCTGCGCGCCGTAGCAGCGTACCCGTCCACGCTCAGGGCCTTGGCCAGCGCTTCCGCGCGCTTCTCGGGGGCGGCCGACTCGACGGCCTTGCGGTACCCGCTCGCCTGGGCGGCCATGCGGGCGCGGGCGAAGGCGGCGACCGCCTCGCTGCCACCCTCCCGCTCGGCGATCCAGCGGAGCGCGTCGGCGGCGAGCTTGTCGTAGGACTGGTCGAAGGCGTCGCGGCCGCAGTCGGTCAGGGCGAACACCTTGGCCGGACGGCCGCGGGTGCGCGCTCCGTAGACCCGCTGCTCGCGCGCCTCCACCACGTCGTCGGCGACCAGCGCATCCAGGTGCCGGCGTACGGCCGCCTGGGTGAGTCCGAGCCGTCCGGCGAGGTCGGCGACGGTCGACGGGCCATGGTCCAGGATGGATCGCGCGACCCGGTTGCGCGTCGAGCGCTCTCCGGTCGCGAGCTCCTCCTGAGGGGCCCCCGTGGGGGTCTCCCGAGCCTCGCCGACGTTTTTCACAACGCCATTGTTGCGTAATTCCTCAGAGCCTGACAAGCGGCGGCCGATCCGCCGGACGGTGCCCTGCGTCACTTAGGTAGACCTAAGCTGACCTGCGGAAACGATCTTTGATCGATCGGACACGGGCAAACCGGTGGCGCCGCCGGGCCCCTTCAGGAACACTCCGGAACCATGCCCACACCCCCTCCGACCGGCCCTCTTGTGACCCGCGACGCGCTCGCCGCACAGTTGCGCGCGCTGGGCGTGCGGGCGGGTGAGACCCTGCTCGTCCACTCCTCCCTCAGCGCGCTCGGCTGGGTCTGCGGAGGCTCCGTGACGGTCGTCCACAGTTTGCTCGACGCCCTCGGCCCACAGGGCACGCTCGTGGTCCCGACGCAGTCCGGGGAGCTCTCCGACCCCGCGGTGTGGTCCGCGCCGCCGGTCCCCGCCGAGTGGTGGGCGACGATCCGCGCCACCATGCCCGCGTACGACCCCCTGGTCACCCCGGCCCGTGGGGTGGGCGTGGTCCCGGAGACCGTACGGAGGTGGCCTGGCGCATCGCGCAGCGCGCACCCGCAGACCTCCTTCGCGGCGCTCGGGCCGCGCGCCGGCGAGATCGTCGACGGCCACGCGACCGACTGCCGGCTCGGCGAGCGCAGCCCGCTGGCCCGGCTGGAGGCGCTCGGCGCCCGGGTGCTGCTGCTCGGCTGCGGCTACGGCTCCTGCACCAGCTTCCACCTCGCGGAATACCGGATACCGGCCCCGCTCGTCGCGGTGGGGCGGCCGGGTCCGGCGGGCTGGGAGGTGGTGACCGAGGTGTCGATCTCCTCGGAGCGGTTCGACGAGCTGGGCCACGACTTCGAGCGGGACCGTCCCGTCGTGCGGGGCCGGGCGGGCGCGGCCGAGGCGCGGCTTTTCCCGGTGGCGGACGCGGTGGCCTACGCCGAGCGGTGGCTGGCGCTGCACCGCCCCCGTGCGGAGGAGTTCCTGCACCCGCCCGTCTGAGTGACCGGGCACGTACCTAGACTCTGGACCCATGCGAAGTGAGCCCGTGGTCCAGGTGCAGGCCCTGGTGAAGCGGTACGGCGACAGGACCGCGGTGAACGGCCTCGACCTGCAGGCCCGGGCGGGCGTGACCGCCGTGCTCGGGCCCAACGGGGCGGGCAAGACGACCACGGTCGAGATCTGCGAGGGGTACCGCGGGCCGGACTCCGGCGCGGTGCGCGTCCTGGGCCTCGACCCGGTGCGGCAGTCCCGCGAGCTGCGGCCGCGGATCGGGGTGATGCTCCAGTCCGGCGGCGTCTACTCCGGCGCCCGCGCCGACGAGATGCTCCGCCATGTGGCCCGGCTGCACGCGCACCCGCTGGACGTGGACACCCTGATCGAGCGCCTCGGCCTCGGCAGCTGCGGCCGCACGAGCTACCGCCGCCTCTCCGGCGGCCAGCAGCAGCGTCTGGCGCTGGCCATGGCCGTGGTGGGCCGTCCGGAGCTGGTGTTCCTGGACGAGCCGACCGCCGGCCTCGACCCGCAGGCACGCCGGGCCACCTGGGACCTCGTACGGGACCTGCGCGCCGACGGGGTCTCCGTGATCCTCACGACCCACTACATGGACGAGGCCGAGCAGCTCGCCGACGACGTCGCGATCATCGACGCCGGCCGGGTCATCGCCCAGGGCTCCCCGGAGGAGCTGTGCCGCGGCGGCGCCGAGAACACCCTGCGCTTCACCGGCCGCCCCGGTCTCGACGTCAACTCCCTGCTCAAGGCGCTTCCCGCGGACTGCGCGGCCGCCGAGCTGACGCCGGGCGCGTACCGGGTCGTCGGCAGGGTCGACCCGCAGCTGCTGGCGACGGTGACGTCGTGGTGCGCCCAGCACGGGGTGATGCCGGACCGGATCTCGGTGGAACGGCACACCCTCGAAGACGTCTTTCTGGAGCTCACGGGCAAGGAGTTGCGATCATGACCGCCGCGGCCGAGAACGGCACGTACGCCCCCAGGCCCGGTGCCGCCCCGCTCCTGCGCATGATCGCGGCGCAGGCGGCACTGGAGACCAGGATGCTGCTGCGCAACGGCGAGCAGCTGCTGCTGACGGTGATCATCCCGACGCTGCTGCTCGCGCTCTTCAGCACCGTCGACATCGTCGACACCGGCGAGGGCAGGGCCGTGGACTTCCTCGCCCCCGGCATCCTCGCGCTCGCCGTGATGTCCACGGCCTTCACGGGCCAGGCCATCGCGACGGGTTTCGAACGCCGGTACGGCGTGCTGAAGCGGCTCGCGTCCTCCCCGCTTCCCCGCTGGGGCCTGATGACCGCGAAGACCGCGTCCGTGCTGGTCGTCGAGGTGTTCCAGGTGCTCCTCGTTTCGGTGATCGCCCTCGCGCTGGGCTGGTCGCCGCAGGGCGATCCGTTCGCCGTCCTGCTCCTGCTGGTCCTCGGGACGGCGGCCTTCTCCGGCCTCGGTCTGCTGATGGCGGGCACCCTCAAGGCGGAGGCGACGCTGGCCGCGGCGAACCTGGTGTTCCTGCTGCTGCTCGTCGGCGGCGGCGTCGTCGTCCCGCTCGACAGGTTCCCGGACGCCGCGCAGAGCGTGCTCGGTCTGCTGCCCATCGCGGCGCTCTCGGACGGCCTGCGGGACGTGCTCCGGCACGGCGCGGGGATGCCGTGGGGCGACCTCGGGATCCTCGCCGGATGGTCGGTCGTGGGGCTGGCGGCGGCGGGCCGCTTCTTCCGCTGGGAGTAGCCCGGGGCCCGGGCCGCGGGGACCCTAGTGAAAGCGTGCACAAGCCCGGGCCTACGATGGTCGGCGTGCCAAACGTGACCCCCTCCGACGCCGCAGCCGCCGTGCGCAACCCGCTCGCCTTCATCGCCGCGCGCTGGACCCCGACCCCCCGGACGGTTCGGCGGGCCGCGCTCGCCGCCCTCGTGATGGCGGTGCTCATCGTGGTCACCGGCGGCGCGGTCCGGCTGACCGGCTCGGGCCTCGGCTGCCCGACCTGGCCCAAGTGCACGACCGACTCCCTGACCACGACCCGCGAGATGGGTCTGCACGGCGTCATCGAGTTCGGCAACCGCATGCTGACGTACGTGCTGTGCGCGGCCGTCGGCTGGGCGATCATCGCGGCCCGGGCGCAGAAGCCGTGGCGGCGCGGCCTGACCCGGCTGGGCTGGGCACAGTTCTGGGTCGTCATGAGCAACGCCGTGCTCGGTGGCATCGTCGTGCTGGTCGGCCTCAACCCGTACACGGTCGCTGCCCACTTCCTCGCCACCACGGCGCTCATCACGGTCGCCGCGGTGATGTGGCAGCGCAGCCGGGAGGGCGACGGGGCCCCGCGCCCGCTGGTCGGCACGGCCGTGCGGCAGCTGGTGTGGTGCCTGATCGCCACGAGCGTCCTGCTGATCGCGGTCGGCACGGTGGTCACCGGCGCGGGCCCGCACGCGGGTGACTCCAGCGACGTGCCGCGCATGCCGGTGGACTGGGAGACCGTCAGCAAGGTGCACGCCGTGCTGGCGTGGATCGTGGTGACGCTGACCTTCGCGCTGTGGTTCGTCCTCAAGGCGGTCGGCGCCCCGCGCGACCCGCTGAACCGCACCCGCGACCTGTTCCTGGTCCTGCTCGCCCAGGGCGTCATCGGCTACGTCCAGTACTTCACCGACCTGCCCGAGCTCCTGGTCGGCCTGCACATGCTCGGCTCCTGCCTGGTCTGGATCGCGGTGCTGCGCGTGGCCCTGGCCCTGCGCGAACGCCCGGCGGACCTCCCCGCCGACCCGTCGGCGCCTCAGGAGTACGCCGCCACCAGCGCGTCGATGGCCGGCCCCAGGTAGTCCCGCGTCAGCTCGCCCCGCCGCACCGTCCACCCGGGGGCGGGCGGCGCGGGATCCCCGTACCGGCGCTCCCGGATGTCCTCGACCACCGCCAGGGGCGCCCCGAGATCGGGCAGCACCTCCAGCGCCTCCCGCTTGGAGATCAGCCGCCCGTCGCGCAGGGTGACGGTCGCTCGGGCGAAGGTCGTCAGCCCCACGTCCACCCAGGCGTCCCGCGTCCACAGCCGCGCCCGGTGCACGGCGGGCCGCCAGAACTCCCGCTGGTCGCGTACGACGAAGTCGTCGAGTTCCCGGTCCGGCACGGGTGCGAGCAGGTCCGCCGGCCGCAGTCCGTGCAGCACGCGGCCGAAGGCGTGCAGCTCACGGCGGGTGACGGGGGTGACCGGGCGCCGCGTCAACCGCCGGTGCGCCCACGTGAGATGGGGCCGCCGGGAGTCGGCGGAGGCACCCGGCGTCAGATAGCTGCAGTGCAGCCCGGCCGCGAGGGGTTCGGCACGCAGCCGGCTGTGCAGCGTCGCGACCCGCCACGCGAGGACCGGCGTCGCGGGCTCCGGCAGCACCGCGATCAGGTCGAGGTCGCTGCGTCCCTCCTGGTAGTCGCCCCCGGCCAGCGAACCGTGCGCCCACACGGCGAGCGGACCGAGCGGTCCGAGCTCGGCGAGGAAGCTGTCGAGCAGGTCCTGGGTCGGCATCCGCCCAGTCTCCACAACTCAGTCCAGGCCGTACACCCTGCGCGCGTTGCCCGCCGCGATCAGACCCGCGACGCGCTGAGCGTCCGTCAGGGACCAGGCACCCTCGGTGACCCAGGCGCCCAGGACGCGGGCCAGCGCCTCGCGGAACAGCCGGGCGCCCACCACGTGCAACTCGGGCAGGCCCTGGGCGCCGCTGGAGAAGAGGATCTTGCCGAAGGGTGCCAGTTCCAGGATCTCGGCGAGCACGGTGGCCGCGCGGGCACCGGTGCGGACCAGGGCGGCGCCGGAGTCGGCGTAGACGTGCGGGAAGACGCCGGCGAGGTGGGCGGCGTGCCGGTGGTACGGGTAGCCGTGCAGCAGGACCAGGTCGGTGCCCAGGCCGGCGGTCGCACGGACGAAGTCCGTCAGGAGCACCGGGTCCGTGCGGTCGATGCGCAGACCCGGCTCGCCGAGCCCGGCGTGCAGTTGGAGGGGAAGTCCGGAGGCCACCGCGATCCACAGCAGATGCCGCAGCAGCACCGGGTCGCTCAGCTCGCCGCCGACCCGGCGGGCGGCCAGCCAGCGGCCCGCGGCGCCGCGCACCTCGCCCGGCCCCGGTGGCTCGGGAGCGAGCGCCAGACCGTGCCGGACACCCGCGACGGAGGTGAAGGCGACGGCGTGCACGGCGGCCCCGTGCACCGACTCGGCGAGGTTCGCCAGGAACGACTCGACGGTGCCGGAGGTGTCGGCGACCTGCTCGGCCAGCAGCTCGAGGCGGACGACCTCACGCGCCTCGGCGGTGGCGGTCGAGGCCATCTCGGTGGGGCCGGTGAGGTCGCCGGGCAGCCCGGTGTCGACGAGATACGTGGTGATGCCGCTGCCGCGCAGCAGCCGCCGGGCCGCTTCCAGCACACCGAGTTCGCGCCGCCGGGCGAGATAGCGGGCGGGCGGGCAGTGCGGTTCCAGGCCGAGCAGCGGGGGGCACCAGCGGCGTACCGCGAAGCCGGTCTGCGTGTCGAAGAGGGTGGTGCCGGGGGCGGGCGGGCCCTCGGTGCGGGCCAGCTGGGCCTCGAAGGTCCCGAGGCCCAGCTCCGTTCTCAGGACGCCGTGGCAGTACTGGTCCACGAGGGACGGCGTTTCGATCATCCGGACTCCCGGGACTGGACCACGTACTCCTACGAGTCCTAACGGGTGAACCGGGTGTCAGGTGTTGCGTTCCCCGCACCTCGGAAAAACGTCCGGTGAAAGCCGGGGAAAGCCGGGGAAAGCCGGGCGGAAGTCCGGAAAGGGAGCTGTTCAGCCGCCGATCTGGATACCGGCCATCCGCTTCCACTCGTACGGGCCGGTCCTCACCTTCGCCGCGAACTCGCCGTCGAAGGCCTCGTGCACGGTCAGACCGGACAGCTGCACCGCCTTCTCGGCGGTCTCGTAGGACGGGGCCACGAGGTCGCCCCAGCCGCCGTCCTCACCGACCAGCACGATCCGGGACCCGCGCTCACCGAGGTAGGCGACCTGGGCCTCGGCGCCTCCGTGGGCCTTGGCGAAGGCACTGATCTGCTTGGCCAGCCGGCTCACCCGGCGCTCGTCCACCTGCTGCGTGTCTCCCATGGCCAGGATGCTACCCACGGGTAGACCGAACGGCGACGGGCGGGGTGCGTGGTCTTGCCCACGGCTACCGCAGGAAGGGATCCACCGCCACCGCCACGAACAGCAGCGACACGTAGGTGATCGACCAGTGGAACAGCCGCATCTCCTTGAGCTTCCCGCCCGTCACCTCGGCCTTCGCCCGGTTCTGCAGGGCGTGCGCCTCCCACAGCCACCAGCCGCCGGCCGCCAGCGCGACCAGTGTGTAGAACCAGCCGGTGTAGCCGAGCGGGGTCAGCAGCAGGGAGACGGCGACCATGACCCAGCTGTAGAGCACGATCTGCCTGGCGACGACTTTGTTGGACGCGATGACCGGCAGCATCGGCACGCCGACACGCGCGTAGTCGTCCTTCACCTTCATCGACAGCGGCCAGTAGTGCGGCGGCGTCCAGAAGAAGATGACCAGGAACAGGATGAACGGCGCCCAGGAGAGGGAGTTCGTCACGGCGGACCAGCCGATCAGCACCGGCATGCAGCCCGCGATGCCGCCCCACACGATGTTCTGCGAGGTACGGCGCTTGAGGAGCATCGTGTAGACGATGACGTAGAAGAGCAGTGCGCCGAGGGCGAGCCAGGCGGACAGCCAGTTGACGGCGAGGCCGAACAACAGGGTGGAGGCGATCGCCAGGGCGATGCCGAAGGCGAGGCATTCGCGCGGGCTGACCATGCCGGTGACCAGCGGACGCTGCGAGGTGCGGTCCATGAGCGCGTCGATGTCACGGTCGATGTACATGTTGAGCGCGTTGGCGCCGCCCGCGGAGAGGTACCCGGCGAGGCAGGTGACGAGCACGAGACCGAGGTCGGGGACGCCCTGCTCGGCCAGGAACATCACCGGCACCGTGGTGATCAGCAGCAGCTCGATGATCCGCGGCTTGGTCAGCGCCACGAACGCCTTGACACGGGCCCCGAACGGCCGGTGAGTCGGGCTCTGGCTCGTCCCGATTACCCCCGCAGGACGGGATTCAACGGCCGTCACGCACACCCCTGACAGAGACATCCCAGCAAGCCCGACCGTGTGAAGTCCCGGTAAAGGCTCGCGCGTACCACGCCACTGTAGACGTTGCCCATACCGCGACCTTCGCGGGGGTGGGGTCGTGTTGGAGGGCACGCTCCAAGGGGCGGGAGGAACGTCGATTGAGCAGTCGGATGAGCGGCTGCGTATTCATCTGCCGAATGCGGAATGACCCGGTCGGGAGGCGGATCGACGACACTCCCGGCAGTCTGGAATCACTCGAAAAAACGCACGTTCTTACGGGGGTAGGCTCGACAGCGGCCGGTGGCGCTATGTGCACCGGCAGCCGGTGTGCGCCCAGGACACCGGCCTTCGACATGTGGAGAGGAGCCCTGACCCAGGGTGAGCACCAAGCCGACCACCACAGACCTCGAGTGGACCGAGCTGGACCAGCGGGCCGTCGACACCGCCCGCGTCCTGGCCGCCGATGCCGTACAGAAGGTCGGTAACGGCCATCCCGGTACGGCGATGAGCCTGGCGCCGGCCGCCTACACCCTCTTCCAGAAGGTGATGCGGCACGACCCGGCGGATGCCGACTGGGTCGGGCGGGACCGTTTCGTCCTGTCCGCCGGGCACTCGTCCCTGACCCTCTACACCCAGCTGTACCTGGCCGGCTTCGGCCTCGAGCTGGACGATCTGAAGGCCTTCAGGACCTGGGGTTCGAAGACCCCCGGCCACCCCGAGTACGGCCACACCGTGGGCGTCGAGACCACCACCGGCCCGCTCGGTCAGGGTGTCGCCAACGCGGTCGGCATGGCGATGGCCTCCCGCTACGAGCGCGGTCTGTTCGACCCGGACGCACCCGAGGGCGAGTCTCCGTTCGACCACTTCATCTACTGCATCGCCGGTGACGGCTGCCTCCAGGAGGGGATCTCCGCCGAGGCCTCCTCCCTCGCCGGCCACCAGAGGCTCGGCAACCTCGTCCTGCTGTGGGACGACAACCACATCTCGATCGAGGGCGACACCGAGACCGCAGTCTCCGAGGACACCGTCAAGCGCTACGAGGCCTACGGCTGGCACGTCCAGCGCGTGGCCCCGAAGCCGGACGGCGACCTGGACCCGCACGCCCTGTACGACGCGATCGAGGCGGCCAAGCAGGTCACCGACCGGCCGTCCTTCATCGCGATGCGCTCGATCATCGCCTGGCCCGCGCCGAACGCCCAGAACACCGAGGCCGCGCACGGCTCGGCGCTCGGCGACGACGAGGTCGCGGCCACCAAGCGCGTCCTCGGCTTCGACCCGGAGAAGACCTTCGAGGTCTCCGACGAGGTGCTCGGCCACACCCGGCAGGCGCTGGAGCGGGGACGGCAGGCGAAGGCCGCATGGGACAAGGCGTTCCAGGCGTGGCGCGACAGCAACCAGGAGCGCGCCACCGAGTTCGACCGCATCGCCAAGGGCGAGCTGCCCACCGGCTGGGAGGAGAAGATCCCGGTCTTCGAGGCGGGCAAGGGCGTCGCGACGCGTGCCGCGTCCGGCAAGGTGCTCCAGGCGCTCGGCGCCGTGATCCCCGAGCTGTGGGGCGGCTCCGCCGACCTGGCCGGCTCGAACAACACGACGATCGACAAGACGTCGTCCTTCCTCCCGGCGGACAACCCGCTGCCGGAGGCGGACCCGTACGGCCGCACGATCCACTTCGGCATCCGCGAGCACTCCATGGGCGCGGAGCTGAACGGCATCACGCTGCACGGACACACCCGTGTCTACGGCGGCACCTTCCTCGTCTTCTCCGACTACATGCGCAACGCGGTACGCCTCGCGGCGCTGATGCACCTGCCGGTGACGTACGTGTGGACGCACGACTCCATCGGTCTCGGTGAGGACGGCCCGACGCACCAGCCCGTCGAGCACCTGGCGTCGCTGCGCGCCATCCCCGGTCTGAACGTGGTCCGCCCGGCGGACGCCAACGAGACCGCGATCGCCTGGCGCGAGATCCTCGGGCGCTACACCAAGGAGTACGGCAAGGGCGCCCCGCACGCTCTCGCGCTGACCCGCCAGGGCGTGCCGACGTACGAGCCCAACGAGGAGGCGGTGCGCGGCGGTTACGTGCTGTTCGAGGCCGAAGGGTCCGAGGGGCAGAACACCGAGCCCGAGGTCATCCTCATCGCCACCGGTTCCGAGGTGCACGTCGCCGTCGAGGCGCGCGAGCAGCTCCAGGCCGACGGGGTGCCGACCCGGGTGGTGTCCATGCCGTCCGTGGAGTGGTTCGAGGAGCAGGACCAGGGGTACCGGGACAGCGTGCTTCCCCCGGCCGTGAAGGCTCGCGTCGCTGTCGAGGCGGGGATCGGCCTGACCTGGCACAAGTACGTCGGGGACGCCGGCCGCATCGTTTCCCTGGAGCACTTCGGTGCTTCGGCCGACGGCAAGGTCCTTTTCCGGGAGTTCGGCTTCACCGGCGAGAACGTGGCCGCGGCGGCGCGGGAATCGATCGCCGCCACCCAGCGCTGACGCTCATATACGACACGTAGGAGATGCAATTTCCATGACAGACGCACTGAAGCGCCTCTCCGATGAAGGCGTCGCGATCTGGCTGGACGACCTGTCGCGCAAGCGGATCACGTCCGGCAACCTCGCCGAGCTGATCGACCAGCAGCACGTCGTGGGCGTCACCACCAACCCGACGATCTTCCAGAAGGCGATCAGCAGCGGCGACGGGTACGAGCAGCAGCTCACCGACCTCGCCGCCCGCAAGGTCACCGTCGAGGAGGCCGTCCGCATGATCACGACGGCGGACGTCCGCGACGCCGCCGACATCCTGCGCCCGGTCTTCGACGCCACGGGGGGCAAGGACGGCCGGGTCTCGATCGAGGTCGACCCGCGCCTCGCCCACCACACCCGCGCCACCGTCGCCGAGGCCCGCCAGTTGGCCTGGCTGGTGGACCGCCCGAACACCCTGATCAAGATCCCGGCGACCAAGGCGGGTCTGCCGGCGATCGCCGAGACGATCGGCAACGGCATCAGCGTCAACGTCACGCTGATCTTCTCGCTGGAGCGCTACCGCGAGGTGATGAACGCCTACCTCACCGGCCTCGAGAAGGCCAAGGAGCGGGGTCTGGACCTCTCCAAGATCCACTCGGTGGCGTCCTTCTTCGTGTCCCGCGTGGACACCGAGATCGACAAGCGGATCGACGCGCTGGGCACCGACGAGGCCAAGGCGCTGCGCGGCAAGGCCGCCGTCGCCAACGCGCGGCTCGCCTACCAGGCGTACGAGGAGGTCTTCGGCTCCGACCGCTGGAGCCCGCTGGAGAACGCCGGCGCCAACAAGCAGCGTCCGCTGTGGGCGTCGACCGGCGTGAAGGACAAGGCGTACAAGGACACCATGTACGTCGACGACCTGGTCGCCCCGAACACCGTGAACACCATGCCGGAGGCCACCCTCGTCGCGACGGAGGACCACGGGCGGATCACCGGTGACACCATCGCCGGGACCTACGAGCAGGCCCGCGCGGACCTGGACGCGGTCGAGCAGCTCGGCATCAAGTACGACGACGTGGTCCAGCTCCTCGAGGACGAGGGCGTCGAGAAGTTCGAGGCGTCCTGGATCGACCTGCTGAAGTCGACCGAGGCGGAGCTGAAGCGCCTCGCCCCCTCGGAGGGCTGACACCTTGTCCTCTCCCGGAGCGAACCCGCTCCGTGACCCCGCAGACCGACGGCTCCCGCGTATCGCGGGGCCGTCGGGCCTGGTCATCTTCGGCGTCACGGGTGATTTGTCACGAAAGAAGCTGATGCCCGCGGTGTACGACCTCGCGAACCGGGGTCTGCTGCCGCCGGGTTTCTCGCTGGTCGGGTTCGCCCGCCGCGAGTGGGCCCATGAGGACTTCGCGCAGGTGGTCCACGACGCGGTCAAGGCACACGCCCGTACGCCGTTCCGTGAGGAGGTCTGGCAGCAGCTCATCCAGGGGATGCGCTTCGTCCAGGGCACCTTCGACGACGACGACGCCTTCGAGCGACTGCGCGCCACGATCGACGAGCTGGACAAGGCGCAGGGCACGGGCGGCAACTTCGCCTTCTACCTCTCCGTGCCGCCGCGCTCGTTCCCGGTGGTCATCCAGCAGCTGAAGAAGCACGGGCTGGCCGACCAGAAGGGCGGCTCCTGGCGCCGCGCGGTGATCGAGAAGCCGTTCGGCCACGACCTGAGGTCGGCCGAGGAGCTGAACAAGGTCGTCCACGAGGTGTTCGCCCCGGAGCAGGTCTTCCGGATCGACCACTACCTCGGCAAGGAGACCGTCCAGAACATTCTGGCGCTGCGCTTCGCCAACACCATGTTCGAGCCGATCTGGAACCGGTCCTTCGTGGACCATGTGCAGATCACCATGGCCGAGGACATCGGCATCGGCGGCCGGGCGGGGTACTACGACGGGATCGGCGCCGCCCGTGACGTCATCCAGAACCACCTGCTCCAGCTGCTCGCGCTGACCGCGATGGAGGAGCCCGCCTCCTTCGACGCGGACGCGCTGGCCGCGGAGAAGACCAAGGTGCTCGGCGCCGTGAAGCTCCCCAAGGACCTTGGTCGCTCCACCGTGCGCGGGCAGTACGCGGCGGGCTGGCAGGGCGGCGCGAAGGTCATCGGCTACCTCCAGGAAGACGGCATCGACCGCGCGTCGAAGACCGACACGTACGCGGCCATCAAGGTGGGGATCGACAACCGTCGGTGGGCGGGTGTGCCGTTCTACCTGCGCACGGGCAAGCGCCTGGGCCGCCGCGTCACCGAGATCGCGGTGGTCTTCCAGCGCGCCCCGCACTCCCCCTTCGACACGACGGCCACCGAGGAACTGGGCCAGAACGCGATCGTCATCCGCGTCCAGCCCGACGAGGGCGTCACCGTCCGCTTCGGCTCCAAGGTGCCGGGCACCTCTATGGAGATCCGGGACGTCTCCATGGACTTCGCCTACGGCGAGTCCTTCACGGAGTCCAGCCCGGAGGCCTACGAGCGGCTGATCCTGGACGTCCTGCTGGGCGACTCGAACCTCTTCCCGCGCACCGAGGAGGTCGAGCTGTCCTGGCGGATCCTCGACCCGATCGAGTCGTACTGGGACAGCCACGGCAAGCCCGCGCAGTACCCGGCCGGCACGTGGGGGCCCGTCGAGGCCGACCAGATGCTCGAACGAGACGGACGGAGCTGGCGCCGGCCATGAAGATAGACCTCACCGACACCACGGCCAGCAAGATCAACAAGGCGCTTGTGCAGGGCCGCCGCGCCATCGGCACGCCCGCCGTCGGCATGGTCCTCACCCTGGTCGTCGTCACCGACGAGGAGAACGCCTACGACGCCCTGAAGGCGGCCGGCGACGCCTCGCGCGAGCACCCCTCGCGCACGCTCGTCGTCATCCGGCGCGTCTCGCGCAGCCCCCGGGACCGTACGCAGTCCCGCCTGGACGCCGAGGTGCGGGTCGGCGCCGAGGCGGCCACCGGCGAGACGGTCGTCCTGCGGCTGCACGGCGAGGTGGCCGAGCACGCGCAGTCCGTGGTGCTTCCGCTGCTGCTGCCGGACGCCCCCGTGGTCGTCTGGTGGCCGGTCGACGCACCGCTCGACCCGGCGGGCGACGCGCTGGGCGCGCTGGCCCAGCGCCGGGTCACCGACACCTACGCCGCCGAGCAGCCGGTACGCGAGCTGTCGGCCCGCGCCGACACCTACACGCCCGGCGACACCGACCTGTCGTGGACCCGCATCACCCCGTGGCGCTCGATGCTCGCGGCGGCCCTCGACCAGGTCGTCTGCGAGGTCAGGGCCGTCGAGGTGGAGGGCGAGGAGTTCAACCCGAGCTGTGAGCTGCTGGCGATGTGGCTCGCGGACCGGCTGGACGTCCCCGTCCGGCGCGCGCTGTCCTCCGGCCCCGGCCTCACGGCGGTCCGCATGGACACCGACTGCGGCCCGATCGCCCTCGACCGCGCCGACGGTTCGCTGGCCACGCTGTCCATCCAGGGCCAGCCGGACCGTGCGGTGGCGCTGAAGCGCCGGGACACGGCGGAGCTGATCGCGGAGGAGTTGCGGCGGCTGGACCCGGACGACACGTACGCGTCGGCGCTGCGGTACGGGGTGGAACGGCTGAACGCTCCCGCGCAGACCTCCGCACCGGAGCCGTCGGCCCAGGACGACGTGCCCGCCGAGGAACCCCCGGCCAAAGGAGCAGCCCCCGGCGACGGGGCGGAAGCTCTCCCGGCTCCCGTCGAAACTGCCGCGAAAGCGCCCCCGAAGGACGCGTCGGCGACGGAACCGGTGAAGAAGGCGGCGGCGAAGTGAGCACACCACAACTGGTCGTCCACCGCGACAAGGAACTGATGGCGCAGGCCGCCGCGGCCCGGCTGATCACGAAGATCGTGGATGCCCAGGCCTCGCGCGGCACCGCGTCCGTCGTCCTCACCGGCGGCCGCAACGGCAACGGCCTGCTGGCCGCGCTGGCCGCCGCGCCCGCCCGGGACGCCATCGACTGGTCCCGCCTGGACCTGTGGTGGGGCGATGAGCGCTTCCTGCCCGAGGGCGACCCGGAGCGCAACGTCACCCAGGCCCGTGAGGCGCTCCTCGACTCCGTCCCGCTTGACCCGGAGCGCGTGCACGCCATGCCCGCGTCGGACGGACCGCACGGTTCGGACGTGGAAGCGGCGGCGGCCGCCTACGCCGAGGAACTGGCCGGGGCGGCGGTCCCGGAGAACCACGCCCCGGTCCCGACGTTCGACGTCCTGATGCTGGGTGTCGGCCCGGACACCCATGTGGCGTCCCTGTTCCCGGAACTCCCCGCGGTACGGGAGACGGACCGCATGGTGGTGGGCGTCCACGGCGCGCCCAAGCCCCCGCCGATCCGTGTCACCCTCACCCTCCCGGCCATCCGGGCGGCCCGCGAGGTATGGCTGCTGGCGGCCGGCGAGGACAAGGCCAACGCCGCGGCGATCGCCCTCTCGGGCGCCGGCGAGATCCAGGCCCCGGCGGCGGGAGCCCGCGGCCGCGCCCGCACCCTGTGGCTCCTGGACTCGGCAGCGGCCTCCCAACTCCCGAGATCGCTGTACCCACCGGCGTCTCCCTGACGGCAGGACACGACAACGCCGGGCCCGTCCTAAGGTGGCGGGCCCGGCCAGGCGGGAGTCCTACTTGACCGACCCCGCCATCACCCCCTGCACGAAGTGCCGCTGGAAGGCGAAGAACACCGCCACCGGGACGACCAGGGACACGAACGCGCCGGGGGCCAGGACGTCGATGTTGCTGCCGAACTGGCGGATCTGGGACTGGAGTTCCACCGTCAGGGGCTGGGAGGAACTGTCCGCGAAGAGGAGGGCGACCAGCATGTCGTTCCAGACCCACAGGAACTGGAAGATGGCGAGGCTGGCGATGGCCGGGCGGCCCACCGGGAGGATCAGGCGGGTGAAGATGCGCCACTCGCTGCCGCCGTCCATCCGGGCCGCCTCCAGCATCTCCTTCGGTATCTCGGCGAAGTAGTTGCGCAGCAGGAAGACCGCGAACGGCAGGCCGTAGGCCACGTGGAAGAGGACCACACCCGGAATCGTGCCGAAGAGGCCCAGCTGGCCGAAGAGTTTGGCCACCGGCAGCAGGCCGATCTGCACCGGTACCACCAGCAGGGCGACCACCAGCAGGAACAGCGGCTCGCGGGCGGGGAAGTCCAGCCAGGCGAAGGCGTATCCGGCGAGGGCCGCGACGACGACGACCAGGAACGTGGTCGGCACCGAGATCAGCACCGTGTTCCAGAACGCCTGTGTGATCCCCGAGTTCTGCAGCAGCGCGGAGTAGTTGTCGAAGGACAGCTGGCCGGGGCTGGTGAACACCGTCCACCAGCCGCCCCTCGCCGTGTCCTCGGCGGACCGCAGCGACGACAGGAACAGGCCGGCCAGCGGAGTGAGCCAGATCAGGCCCACCACCACGAGGAAGGCCTGGACCAGGCTGTTGCCCAGGGCCCGGCGCACGGCGTTCATCGCCGACTCCCCTTTCATCGCTGACTCCTTCGGAAACGGCGGACGTTGAAGACCATCGCGGGGATCACCAGGAGCAGCAGCAGGACGCCCAGCGCGCTGCCGAGCCCCTGGTCGTTGCCGCCGCCGAAGGACACCAGCCACATCTGCGTCGCCAGCACGGTCGCGTCCTCCTGCACCGGACCGGGCGCGATGATGTAGACGAGGTCGAAGACCTTCATCACGTTGATCACCAGCGTGATGAAGACGACGGTCAGCACCGGTGCCAGCAGCGGTACCGTGATCTTCCGGAAGATCTGCCACTCGTTGGCGCCGTCCATCCGCGCCGCCTCCAGCGCGTCCCGGGGCAGCGCGGACAGCCCCGCGCCGATCAGCACCATCGCGAAGCCGGTCCAGATCCACAGGTACGCCCCGATGATCGCCGGTGTGACGAGCGCCGGGCCGAGCCAGGAGACGCCCTCGTAGGGCGGTGCGAAGTTCGAGGCCGGCAGCCGCACGGTGTACGAGCCCGCCTGCAGTCCCTCGAAGCGGAAGGAGCCGTCGGACGCGGTGGTCGCCGTACCGGCCGTCCTGCCGTCGCGCACCGCCTCCACCGTCATCTCCGGCAGCCCGCTCTCCTGCCGGTCGACACGGCCCTGCTCCCCTCCCCCGCCGGGCGTGAAGTCCAGGTAGACGACCCCGCGCAGCTCACCGGCGCCGGCCTGCTGCCCGGCCGCCCCGTACGCGGGCTCCGCGCCGCCGGGCAGGTCACCCGGCAACACGCCGACCAGGCCGAGCGCCACCGTATCGCCCGGCGAAACCCCCGCGCTCGTCCGGTACGCCCCGTCGGCCTCCTTGGTCAGACCCTGGCCGTCGCGCGCCCGCGCGGTCGGATAGGACGACGTGCCCTCGAAGGCGTCATGGACGGAGACCACGGCGGCGTTCAGCACGCCCTTGTCCGGGTCCTCGTCGTAGGCGAGCCGGAAGATGATGCCGGCGGCGAGGAAGGACACCGCCATCGGCATGAACAGCAGCAGCTTGAACGCCGTCGCCCAGCGGATCTTCTCCACCAGGACGGCCAGGATCAGCCCCAGCCCGGTCAGCAGCGTCGGCGCCACGACGACCCAGATCGCCGTGTTGCGCACGGCTTTCAGCGTCGCCGGGTCGCGGAACATCTCCGTGTAGTTGTCGCCGCCCACGAACCGGGTGCCGGACGCGTCGAAGAAGCTGCGGCCGACGGAGAACAGCACGGGGTAGACGACGAGCGCGCCGAGCAGGAGCAGCGCGGGGAGGACGAAGAGCAGGGCGACGACCGGCCCCCGCCGCCGCCGGCGCCGGCTGTTTCCGGCACCGCATGGAGTTCGACTCCTCGCCGGTCGAGTTCGACGAACTCCTGCGCG
>NZ_JBFBJT010000123.1:0-22123 GCF_040686175.1 Streptomyces sp. NPDC086077
TATGCCGGTCGTCGTTCGCCCGTCTGGCTCAGGAGACGAAACGGAACTACACGGACGACTACTGCCTGTTCTTCGATTTCCTGTGGCAGCGCGGGAAGACATGGCGCGACGCCACAGCAGACGATCTGTGGGACTTCGAGGACTGGCGAACCCGCTCGCTGCGCAATCCGCGTCGGGTGGGTGGGGCACGGTGGAACCGCGGGCTGGCCGCTCTGATCCGGCTGTACGAGTGGGCGGTGCAGCGCGATCACGTGCCGGTCAACCCGGTGATCATGCGGTCGGTCCCCAGCAGGAGCGGCCAGCGTGTTCTGATGCCGGCGGCCAGGGCGAGGAACGCGCGGACCAGCGAAGTCCGTTGGCTGACGCCACGGGCATTTCGCCGCTGGGTGGAGTGCGGTCTGCGTGGGCATGGTGCCGACGGCGTGCCGTCGGCGGGGTGGGCGGGGCGGCTGGCCGACCGCAACGGCACCTTCGCTGATCTGCTGTTCTCCTCCGGGGTTCGGCTGACGGAGGGGGCTTCGTTGCTGACGCTGGAGGTCCCGCGCCTTCGGCTGGAAGGCGGTCGTTACTACGTGGGGCGGCTCGCTCGGGTGGTGACGAAGTCGAAGCGGGCGCGCACGTTCTATGCCTCCTCCGTGGTGGTCGGGGAGATCGAGGGGTACGTCGAGTCCTCGCGCGCCCGGGTGGTTCGGCGCGCGCAGGCCTTGGGCCGCTACGACGATCTGCCGATGAGGCTGGTGACCCATGAGACCGGTCGGCACCGGCGTGTGCTGCATTGGCGCGACCGGGACGGTGTGATCGGGCAGACCCCGCTCACGGAGGCGACGGTGGAGGAGCGGATGAGCTTCTTCATCGAGGGTCCGGCCGGTCCGGAGCCGCTGTGGCTGTGGCTGAACGAGGCCGGTCTGCCGTTCAAGCCGGCCTCGTGGGAGGGCGTTTTCCGGGCGGCGAACGAGCGCTGCGAGGCAGTGCTGGCGCCGGTGATGAGCGAGCCGCCGTTCTGCACGCCGCACATGTGCCGGCACAGCTTCGCGTTGTTGATGCTCGTGGTGCTCAACCACGTCATGGACCGGCGTATGGGGCTGACGCCGGAGGAGCGAAGGGACTTCCGCCTGCTGTACGGCGATCCCTGGCGGATGGTGCAGGACCTCCTCGGTCACGCCCAGATGGAGACCACGAAAGCGGTGTACCTCGCCCCGGTCGCGGATCTGCAGCTGCGGTCGCTGCTGGCTGACTTCGTGCCCGCGGACGGGCCAGTGTCGGAGCAGGAGCTGGCGGGGCTGTTCGCGCGGCTGGCCCTGGAGAGCGAAGGCATCCAGGACCTGGACGATCAGTTTGAGGCCCATTGAGCCGCCGCGGCAGGGCTGCTGCCTTGCCCGACGCTCCGCATCAGCGTCCGGCAGTCCTTGAGAAGGAGGGCCTGGTCGTGCAACACCGGGACGCTCAGGGCATGATGCGCAGCTACGACTTCGGTGTGCTGCCGGTTCCGGAGGCGTTTCAGCGGTCTTTGGCCGCTCTGTACGCGGCCAAATGCGCCCCGGGCGGAGGCTGGGACAGCGTCGAGACCAGCGAGGCCCATTGGTACCTCGTGCGGCCCTTCACCGAGTTCCTCGCCAGCCTGGACGACGTGCCGCCGGACGTGGACCGGCTGACGACGGCGCACTGGAATGCGTGGCGGCTGAGCCTGCCGCCAAGACCGAACGGCTACAGCAAGTACGCATCGGTCGCCGGCCTGCTCCAGCTGGATCCGCGGCTCGCGCAGCCTGTGCGGGAGGCGATGGCCAAGCGGTTCGCATGGGAGACGGGTCGTGTCCAGGCCTATGGGCCCGAGGAGTTCAAGGAAATCCGGATCGCGGCCCGGCGGACGTTCCGCTCGGCGCTGCTGCGGATCCGGGAGAACACCGACCGGCTCACGGCCTGGCGTGCGGGCGCGACTGAGCCAGGCAGCCGGGAGTGGCTGGTCGGGGAGGCTCTGGACGTGCTGGCGCGCACCGGCGATGTACCGCTGTACGAGTGGCGGCGCGTCGTGCGCCGTCGCTACCGTCCGGCGCTGGGCGGCGGCTCGGCGGAACACACCTGGAAGCGGCTCTTCCTCAGCCGCAAGGAAACAGCTGCACTGGCGGTGCTCATCGCCTGCGAACTCGGGCTCAACTCCACCACGATCTCTGAGCTGCCGGTGCCCAAGACGCTGCCCGGCACGGCGGAGGCGGGTATGCCGGTCTACCGGCTGCGGCTGGAGAAACGGCGCCGTGCAGGTCACCGTGGCCGCTTCGAGAGCCGTAACCTCACCGACTCCGGGGCCGACTCCTCCGGGCGGATCATCAGCGAGGCCTTGGAGGCCACCTCGCACGCCCGGGCCACGTTGGCGCTGCTCGGTGCGGACACCGAGCGGCTGCTGGTCTGGCACCAGACCACCGAGCACGAGGGCCAGGCCTACCTCAAGGCCGTCCGAGCCGGCCAGTTCGGGTTCGGCGTGGACGAACACTCCGGCCGCGACTGGGCACGGTCGGTCGGGCTGTCCGGTTCTCCGCTAAAGCGCATCCGCAAGACGGTGAACGTGCTGCACCGGCGCGAGCCCGGGCAGAACACCCAGGACACGCACGACAGCGTCTACGTGCTGCCGGAGCCGCAAGTCCAGCAGGCGGCGGTGCCGGTGATTGCCGAGGGGGCCCTGGACGCGGTGGCTGCTGCTTATCGCACCGTGTTCAGCGCCCGTCTGACGGAGCGGTCCAAGGCGGGAGAGCTGGAGACGGCGACAGCAGATTGCGCCGACTACGAGCACGGCCCGTTCAGCCCGCCGGGCCAAACATGCGCCGCCTCGTTCCTGCTGTGCACGGCCTGCCCCAACGCCAGGGTCACGCCCACCCATCACCCTCGTCTAGCACACCTACACCAGGCCCTGGGCAACCTGCGCGGCGTCGTGGAACCGGTCGTCTGGGACGCGGACTGGGCCGATGCCCACACCCGGCTCGCCGATCTTCGCGACCGCCTCGGGGAGTCGGTCTGGAATGCCGCGCTCGCATCGGTCAGCGATACCGACCGCGATGTCATCGATCAACTTCTTCACGGAGACTACGACTTGTGACCGCTCTGCCTTCCGAACTGCCGGCAATGCCCGGATGGAGAACCCCGGTCATCGCACCGTCCCTGATCCTGGCGCCCGGCCCCGTCCCGATCTCGATCTACGGCGACGACGTCTGGTCTCTCGCACCGTTGATCGCCAACCCCAGCGCGTCGCGGGTCGGCGTGGACTGGTCTAAGTTTCCGGACGCCTTCCGGGAAGAACTGCGTCTCGCGGCTTGGACGATGATCAATACGGCGCTGCCGGAAAGCGTCCTGGTCGGTCACCCGGCCTGGCACTCCCGCCTGGGACCCCACGGGATCTACGACACCGTGCGCCGGTGGCAGCGCTTCGCCCGCTGGCTCACGGCGCAGGGGATATCCGGCCTCGGTGCCTGCACGACCGAGACCTTCACCGCGTACGCCGGTCACCTGGCCCGCCGGTCAAGTGCCAACCGCAACGATGGCACGAAGGAGCTGGTCGCTCTGACCCGCCTGTGGGCGTTCGACGCCGCGAGCGCCCGTCCGGCCGGCCTGGTGATGCCTCCCTGGCACCGGTACGGCGTCGACGACTACCTCCCGGCCGCGCCTGCCCCCGGTCCCGGGGAGAACAGCCGGGAGCCGATCGCTCCGGCCACCATGGGGCCGTTGCTGGTCTGGGCGCTGCGCGTGGTCGACGACTTCGCCGACGACATTCTGTCCGCCTGGGCGGAGACGCAGCGCCTGACCGAGCAGGCCGAACAGGCCGTCGGTACATGGGAGTCCATGGCGCGGCTGAGGATCTACCTGGATCAGCTCGTGGAGCGTGGTGACCCCGTACCCACCCGATGGCACAAGGGCGAGCACCAGATCAGCATGACCTACATGGCCGCGCTGGTCGGCTGCTCCCCGAAGCAGATCAACAGCCATCTGCGGACCGAGCTGCGGGAGGGCTTTCGCGACTACGCCCAGCGCCGCCCCGGCCCCTGCCCGCTCTCCACGCCGATCACCGGGCGGGTCGCCGGACAGCCGTGGACCGAATCGATCGACTTCACCGAGGTCCCACAGCTCATGCGGCATCTGAGTGTCGCCTGCTTCATCGTCCTGGCGTACCTGACTGGCATGCGGCCCGGTGAGGTGATGGGCCTGGAGAGCGGCTGTTGTCCCGAACCGTCATCGCCAGGACGGCACCTGATCTACGGCCGAGTGTTCAAGGGGGTCCACGACCAGGACGGCAACCACTACTCCGCCGGGCAGGTGCGGGAGGTCCCCTGGGTCGCCATTCCACCGGTGGTTACCGCGATCCGCGTGCTGGAACGCATCGCCCCGGACGGGCTCCTCTTCGACAGCGCCGTCCACGCGATCCCGCGCGGTCGCATCTCCACAAGCCGGGTCGTCGGCTTCGAGGCGATGCGCAACCGGATCGAGGACTTCATCGAATGGGCCTCCGGCCTCGCGGTGGGCCTGGACCGTCCCCATGAAGTCATCCCAGAGGATCCCTTCGGGGCACTCGGCGTGGCGCGCTTCCGCCGGTCGCTGGCCTGGCACATCGCGCGCAGACCGGGCGGGCTGGTGGCCCTGGCCATCCAGTACGGGCACATGCGCACCGCCATGAGTGCCGGCTACGCCGCCCGCGGCCGCGGCGGCATCCACGAGCTGCTCGACGTCGAAACCGCCCGGGCTACCGCCGACACCCTCACCACCCTCCACGACGACCTCGCCGCCGGAACCGGGATTTCAGGGCCAGCCGCCCGGCGGGCGATCCACGCCGCGGCCCAGGCCCCCACCTTCGCCGGGTCCATCCGCACGCACCGCCAGGCCCGGGACATCCTGGGTAACCCGGCCCTGACCGTCTACGACAACCCGCACTCGTTCCTGATGTGTGTCTACCACCGCGACCGTGCCTTGTGTCACCGCCTCGATGGCACCGACGCCCCGAGCCTCGACCGCTGCCAGCCGTCGTGTGCGAACATCGCGCGCACCGATCGCCACGCCGACGAACTCGTACAGCGTGCGAAGAGGTTGGAGAAGCAGGCCGCCTCGGAGGCTGTGCCCGGCCCGCTCGCCGACCGGCTCTCCCGGCGTGCCGACCATCTCCGGGGTCTGGCCGACCGCCACAACAACGATCGCATTCACTCCCAGGAGCCGACCGCATGAGCCCCGTCGCAGACGAGCGCGACCGCATCCGTGCCGCGATGGACCGCATCCTGCGCGGCACACCCGAGCGCTCCAACGGCGCCCTGACGATCGTCGCCCTCGCCGTCGAAGCCGGTGTCCCGCGCAACGCCCTCACCCAGCGGCACACCGACCTGAAGAACGAGTTCTACGACAAGGTCCGCGCCCGCGGCGGCACCCCGGACAGCGAACAGCGCCTGCGCAAGCAGATCCGTCGCCTCAAGGAACTACGGGCTGCCGACGCTAAGGAGATCGCCCAGCTCAAGGCCGATGTCGAGGCACTGGTGGGCGCCCTGCACCAGGCCACGATGGAGAGCAGTCACTTGCGCCAGCAGTTCGCCGACCATGCTGTGATCCGTACGCTGCCCACGCAGGCCCCACTCGGCAGGTAGTTGATCGACCGCCTGAAACAGAGCTGGCGGCAGCCTTTGTCGCGACCTGGGCGCCTGGAGAGGGCGACGGTCTGTTCCTCGGAGGCGCCGCAGGCGGGGCGGCAGTATAGGTGCACGGCATCAGTCAGTATCGAGGCCGTCGATCAGGCGGTTGAGGAAACGGGTGAAGGTGGCGTCGGGGGTGAGAGGGCGTCCGGGGGCGGAAAGGGCTTCGGCGAGTTCCGGATGGCAGCCGTCGGCGGCGACAGCGGCGAGATAGCGGCCCTCGGCTGCGGCCCGGTCCGGTGATCTTGAGACTGCGGCCTGCACGATCTCATGGGCAACGTACCCGGCCACAAATGCGGTGATCTGGGCGAAGACCTCTAGCTTCGCCGCACCGTCCAGCCCGGTGGGCCGCAGGACGGCGAGCACGTGTTCCAGGAAGTTCAGCGTGTTGGGGCCCGGAACGCGGCGGGTGGACAAGGCGGCGGGCAGCCAGGGGTGACGCAGCATGTGGGCGCGCTGCAGTCGGGCCACGGTCTTCAGATCGGCACGCCAGTCGCCGCTGGGTGGGTTCGTGACCGTGAGTTCGCCGCTGACGTGGTCGACCATCAGTTCCAGCAGCGTCTCCTTGTCAGGGGCGTAGCTGTAGAGCGACATGACGCCCGCTCCGACCTCGGCGGCCACCCGCCGCATGGTGACCGC
Organism: Streptomyces sp. NPDC086077; assembly: GCF_040686175.1. Taxonomy (NCBI): domain Bacteria; kingdom Bacillati; phylum Actinomycetota; class Actinomycetes; order Kitasatosporales; family Streptomycetaceae; genus Streptomyces; species Streptomyces sp. NPDC086077. The sequence goes on from NZ_JBFBJT010000123.1 coordinate 6,291, forward strand.
GTCGAGTCCTTCCGTGTCCGCCAGGGCGACGGCCGCCGCGGTGATCGCCTCCCGGCTGAAGGAGGGCCTGCGGCCCCTGCGGGGCTCGGTGGGACGCAGCCAGAGCTGTTCGGGATCGACGCTCTCGGCACCGGACATGGCCTCGCACCCCTTCCCCTGGTTGTTGAGGCGGCTCTTGCCAAGGTCATCCAAGCATCCTCTATTCTCGTACATCGTACGAGAATAGAGGAGGGGAACGATGCCATCACGCACGCCCGACGCCGTAGCCAGACCAGCCTGGGTGCCACCCGCCGGAAAACCGCCGCTTTCCTCGCGGATGATGAGGGCGACCTGGCGAGGTCTGCCGGCGAAACGGCATGAGGCCGGATGGGAGCCAGGACTGTTGGTGCCAGCCGCCGACGGCAGCCCGTTGATCACTGACCACTACTTTCCGCGTGCCCAGGGCGACTTCCCCACCCTTCTGGTCCGCTCGCCCTATGGCCGGGGCCTGCCGTGGTCACCCCAGTACGGCCTGCTCTTCGCCGAACAGGGCTTCCACGTGGTCCTGCAGAGCTGCCGCGGCACCGGGGGTTCGGGCGGCATGTTCGATCTGTGGCGCAACGAGGCCGCCGACGGCCAGGCCACGGTGGCCTGGCTGCGCGAGCAGCCCTGGTTCAACGGAACACTGGGGACCGTCGGCCCCAGTTACCTGGGCTACGTGCAATGGGCCCTCGCTCTGGACCCACCGCCGGAACTGAAGGCGATGGTGGTCCAGGTGGGGCTGCACGATCCCTACGCCCTGTTCCACGCGGACGGTGGGCTTCGCCTGGAGAACGCCCTCGCCGTGGGCGTGGGCATGAACTACCAGCACCAGGGCATGGCACCGTTCCTCAAGGCGACACTGCGCCTACAGCGCCGCCTGCGCGACATAACCACCGCGCAGCCCCTGCGCAGGGCGTACGTGTCAGCCTTCGGCAGCGAACTGCCCTGGCTGGACGACGTGATGACACACCCGGACGCCAAGGACGCCTACTGGCACGGCGCCTCGTTGGCGGAATCGGCGGAGCGGCTCCGCGTGCCCACGGCGCTGATCACCGGATGGCACGACGCACTGGCCGACCAGACCTTCGAGCAGTACGACCGGCTGCGCCAGGCCGGATGTGAGACCGCCCTGCTCGTCGGTCCCTGGACCCACACCTCCGCCCTGCAGCAAGGATGGCCCGAGGTATTCGCCGAGAGCCTCGCATGGCTGCGCGCCCACCTGTACGCCGATCCCTCCGGCCTGCGTCCCACCGCGGTGCGCGTGCACATCGGCGGCGAAAACGCCTGGCGGGACCTCGACAACTGGCCGCCAGCCACAGCTGCCACCTCGTGGTACCCCATCCCCGGCGGGCATCTCACCCAGCAGGCCCCCGCAGACTCCGCACCAGTGACGGCGTTCCGCTACGACCCGGCCGACCCCACCCCCTCCCTCGGCGGCCCACTGCTCTCCCGCACCGCCGGTCCCCGGAACAACGCCACCCTGGAGGCCCGAGACGACGTCCTGACATTCACCGGCCCACCACTGACCGAGCCCATGGACATCCTGGGCCCGGTCTCCGCACGGCTGAGCATCTCCACGGACACCGGACACGCCGATGTCTTCACCCGCCTGTGCGACGTAGACCCGCAAGGCCGCTCCGTCAACATCTGTGACGGGTTCAGCCGACTCCGGACGGCTGAACAGGCGCCCTCACAGGTCACCGTGCCGATGAGCTCCATCGCCCACCGCTTCCCCGTCGGCCATCGCATACGCTGGCAGATCAGCGCAGGCGCCCACCCACGCTACGCCCGCAATCCCGGCACCGGTGAGTCGCCGGTAGACGCCATCACCTTCACGCCGGTGCGCATCACGCTCCACGCGGACTCGGCATTGGTACTTCCCAGCAGCTCTGGGCTCGCGTAATTCGTCAGTCCTCCGGGGAAGGGTCGACGAGCCGGGCCGTCCGGCCCGGCTCACTCCTCCACGCCCTCTTCGCGATCCAGGTCAACCAAGTCAGGATTTCGTAGCAGCCACCCGTGGGCCGCGATTCACTTCGACACGCTGAACTTGACAGAGAAGTGCTCAGCCGCAGCCGGACGTACCGGTTCTCGCCGGGCAGCCAATAGCGCTTGGTCTGGATGTTGGGGTCGAAGCGGCGTGAAGTGCGGCGGTGGGAGTGGGAGATGCGGTTGCCGAAGCCCGGCCGGGTGCCGGTCAGCATGCAGTGGGCGGACATGGGTGACGTACCTCTCCAAGGGTGTTGTCGTAAATGGAATTCATTTTCAGTAAGATAGCAGCATGGCACGCAACGATCTCCGCCCCGTCATCAAGCTCCGGTCCACGGCCGGCACCGGCTACACGTACGTCACCCGCAAGAACCGCCGTAACGACCCGGACCGCGTGACCCTGCGCAAGTACGACCCGGTCGCGGGCCGGCACGTCGACTTCCGAGAGGAGCGCTGAGTCACCGCCATGCGCAAGGGAATCCACCCGGACTACGGGCTCGTCGTCTTCCGGGACCGGGCCGCGGACTACGCGTTCCTCACTCGGTCCACGCTCACCAGCGAGAAGACGGTCGACTGGGAGGACGGCAACGCCTACCCGGTCGTCGACGTCGAGATCTCCCACGTCAGCCACCCCTTCTACACCGGCACGGCCCGCGTCCTGGACACGGCCGGACGCGTCGAGCGCTTCGAACGCCGGTACGGGAAGCAGGGCTAGTCCATGCCCGAACTCTCCGTCGTGGTCGTCGGCGGTCTGCACGCCGACGCCCGCAAGGCCACTGTCGGGCACCTGCTCGCCGAGGTGCCCGGCAGCGTCGCACTGCACCACGACCTGTCCACCGCCGCGGGCGGCACGGTCGTACGGACCGTCCGGGACGCCGGTGGTGTCCGGGACGCCGGTGAGACGCCCCTCGTCAACGACTGCGCGTGCTGTGCGCTGCGCGCGGACCTGGTCCCCGAGCTGCGGCGCCTCGCGGACGCCGGCGACACGCCGCTCGCGGTCGTCGAGCTCTGGGACTCCGTGGAGCCGAAGGCCATGACGGAGGTGATCGCGTCCGGCGGCCTCACGGTCACCGGTGTGATCACCGCCGTCGACCCCGCGCTGCTGCTGGCGTACCTCGGCAACGGCGACGACCTCGCCGAGGGCGGCCTCGCGGCGGCCGCCACCGACCAGCGGACCGTCGCGGACACCTTCGCGCGGCAGTTGGAGTACGCTCCCGTCCTCGCCGTCCTGGACTCCCCGGAGGCCGACGACGAGGACCGCGAACTGCTCGCCCAGCTGCATCCGACGGCACGGCAGGTCCCGGCCGGCCGCGGTGGTCCGGCAGGTGACCCAGGCGTCCGGACGGCCCTGGGGAGCCGGGGCGCCGGGGGCGTGCCCGGCGCGCACTCTCCCCTCGCCCGCGCCGCCCTGGCCGGCTTCGACGTGGAGGCCGCCGCCGCGGCCCAGCATCCCGCCTGCGCGCTGCTGCCCACCGAGGCCGACGCGCACGGGGTCGCGACCCTCGTCTGGCACCGGCGCCGGCCCTTCCACCCCGAGCGGCTCTACCAGGCGCTGGAGGACCTGACCTGCGCCGCGGCACGCAGCCGGGGCCGGTTCTGGCTCGCCGACAGGCCGGACACGCTGCTGCACTGGGACGCCGCGGGGGGTGCCCTGTGCGTGGAGAGCGCGGGCCCGTGGCTCGCCTCGCTGCCCGACGCGGCGTGGGACCTGGTGCCGCCGGTGCGACGGGCCGCCGCCGCGCTGGACTGGCACCCGGAACACGGCGACTGCTGCCAGCACCTGGTCTTCACGTCCCCCGGCCTGGACCGCGAGGGGCTCGCGCACCTGCTGGAGTCCTGCCTGCTCACCGATGCCGAGTACGCCGCCGGACGCGCCGCCTGGAAGCGGTTGCCGCCGGCCTTCGACGCCTTCCTGGAGGTCTGACCCCCGCCATGCCCCGCCCCAAGACCGACCGCAGGCCCGCCAAGAACCGCCCCAACCCCCTGGACCAGGCGCGGATCACCTACATCGACTACAAGGACACCGACCTGCTGCGGAAGTTCCTCTCCGATCGCGGCAAGATCCGCAGCCGCCGCGTCGCCCGTGTCTCGGCCCGGCAGCAGCGGCAGCTGGCCCGCGCTGTCAAGAACGCACGGGAGATGGCCCTGCTGCCGTACTCCAGCCGCTGAAGCCTGCGGCAGGCAGACCCACGGTCAGGCCAGACGGCCGGCCACGGTCGATAGGTAGGAGACTCCCTACGCTTGACTCGTAGGGATTCTCCTACCTATCGTCCGGTTCATGAGAACTTCCACGAACATCACCCACGCCTCCTTCGTCACCCTCCCCGTCACCGACCAGGACCGGGCCCTGCGCTTTTACACGAAGGTCCTCGGCTTCGAGGTCACCGCCGACCTCCGGATGCCGCCCGGCCGCTGGCTCCAGGTCGCCCCGCGCGGTGCGCAGACCGCCTTCACGCTCTCCGGCCCCGGGATGGGCGGTTTCGAGCCCGGCTCCACCCGGGGGATCATGTTGCTCACGACCGATGTCGACGCCGACTGCGCCCGGCTCGCGGAGGCGGGCGTCCAGGTGCAGGGTCCGGACGACCACCCCTGGGGGCGCATGGCCGCCTTCCGCGACCCCGACGGCAACGGTCTGATGCTGCTGACGGAGAAGGAAGGCTTCTGACGACACCATGACCAGCAACGGGGCCGGGACGAGTGCCGCCGACACCACCGATACCGCCGACCGCGTGTTCGCCGCCCTCGCCAACGCCACACGTCGCGAGGTGCTGCGGCTGCTGCGTGACGGCGGGCCGCAGCCCGTCCAGGCCCTGGCCGACCACTTCGACATGCGCCGACCCAGCCTCTCGGAGCATCTGAAGGTGCTCCGGGACGCCGGGCTGGTCTCCGAGCAGCGTGCCGGCCGGCAGCGCATCTACCGCCTGGAGGCGGCCCCGCTCGCCGACGTACAGGACTGGCTCCATCCGTACGAGCGGTTCTGGCGTGAGCGGCTGACGGGCCTCGGTGATCTGCTCGACCGCATGCCCGACGATGAACCGACATGAGCACTCCGCCCCACCCCGTAGGCGATGACGACGACCTCACCGTCATCCGCGTCGACCAGTTCTTCCCGCATCCGCCCGCCAAGGTCTGGCGGGCGCTGACCGACCCCGAGCTGCTGGCGCAGTGGCAGATGCCAGGCTCCGAGGACTTCCGTCTGGAGGTCGGCCACCGCTACCGGATGACCTCAGTGCCCCGCCCCAACACCGACTTCTCCGGTGTCGTGGAGGTGTCCGTGCTCGGTTACGACGTCGAACGGATGCTGCGCGTCCGGTGGGCGGACGCCGCTCGCGCCGACGCGGCGGACTGGACCATCACGTGGACGCTGGAACAGGAAGGGCGCGGAACGCGTCTGTTCCTAGTGCACGAAGGATTCGATCCGGACGATCCGGCGCAGTCGATGGCGCGGAAGATCATGGACGGGGGCTGGCGGTCGCATGTCATGCGATCCCTGGGGCAGACGCTGGAACGACTTCGGTAGAGCGGGCGTCAGAGCTGTAACCGCAGGAACACCCCCCGTGCACGTGCATCTGCCCATGCATCTGCACATGAACAAGGTTATGATCCGCCTCAGTTGACCACTGCATCCATGGCCATACCAGCCAGTGCACCACCGGGGAGCGACCTGTGGATCACGACGTGAACGACGGTGACGTGTACGAGGGTGACGTGCACCAGGGCGCCGGCGCCTTCGGCGTGTACAACGGCATGGCCGCCACGAAGCTGCGTGGGGCGGCCTGGCAGAAGAGCCGGCACAGCAATTCGCAGGGCTCCTGCGTGGAGTTCGCGCGGTTGCCGGGCGGAAGGGTGGCGGTGCGCAACTCGAACTTCCCGGACGGGCCGGCGCTCGTCTACACGCGCGCGGAGATCGAGGCGATGCTCGCCGGTGTGAAGGACGGCGAGTTCGACCACCTGATCGCGGGCTGATCCCGCGGGGTGCGACACCGGGTGAGCGTCCACGGACGCCTAGTGACGCGCGTAGAACCTCGGCACCACAAGGTGCCGAGGTTGCTCAGCCGTCGGGCTGGAGCCGGAACATCGCCCAGACGACCTTGCCGCTCAGCGTGCCGGCCAGCGGGTGCCAGCCCCAGCTGTCGCAGAAGGAGTCGACGAGGAACAGGCCCCGACCGGACTCCGCCGAGAAGTCGTCCGCCTCGCGCGCGACCGGACTGTCGTTGCTGGGGTCGCGTACCGCGCACACCAGCCGCTCGGTCCAGCGCATCAGGTGCAGCCGCACCTGGGGCGGGGTGTGGTCGCCGTCCCTGGCCGGCGGGCGCGGGGCGACGGACGGCAGGCCGTGCCGCAGGGCGTTGGTGACCAGTTCGGAGACCACCAGGCAGACGTCGTCGAAGCGGTGGCCGACATCCCACTGGTCCAGCGTTCTGCGGGTGAACTGCCGTGCCTCGCGCACCGCTTCGAAACGGGCGGGCAGGGCACAGGAGGCGGCGTTGGACACGGCCGTGGGGTCCAGCGGCGGAAGGCCCTGCCGTAAAGGCTCGAGCATGGTCGATCCATTCGTCCCCATGCGAGGCACTCCCCCGGGAATTCGCGGTCGTGGCGATGCAGCGGTGGCGCGGGACCATGGTTTCGGATGCGTACAGCAGATGCAAGGGCAGATGCACGTGCACGCGACCGAATTGGACCCTCCCGTACCACTTGTTGGCCATTTTTTCCGCCATCTTCACGCCGCCTGCTTGCCTTCTCCTTCCCCTGGGCTTCCTCAAGGGATCCGGGATCTTTGGCTTCTTTCCATCTGTGTAATCGGACGAGTACAGCTCGGAGTGTTTTAGTGGCAGACTGCGGGCCCGGAAGACGGTTGGGGAGGCTGGAACGTGAGCGCGGGAGAGCCCGGATCGGTGGTGCGGCGGATGCTGCTCGGCTCGCAACTCAGGAGACTGCGAGAGGCGCGGGGCATCACGCGCGAGGCGGCGGGATATCACATCCGCGCCTCCGAGTCGAAGATCAGCCGGATGGAGCTGGGCCGGGTGAGCTTCAAGACGAGGGACGTCGAGGACCTGCTGACGCTGTACGGAATCGTGGACGAGACGGAGCGGACGTCGCTGGTGTCCCTCGCCCGGGAAGCCAACGTCGCGGGCTGGTGGCACAGTTACTCCGACGTCCTGCCGAACTGGTTCCCCACCTATGTGGGCCTGGAGGGCGCTGCGTCCCTGATCCGCGCGTACGAGGTGCAGTTCGTGCACGGCCTGCTCCAGACCGAGGCGTACGCGCGTGCCGTCGTCCGGCGCGGCATGAGGGGTGCCGGCGAGGCCGACGTCGAGAAGCGGGTGGCGCTGCGCCTGGAGCGGCAGAAGCACCTCGTCTCCGAGAACGCCCCCGACTTCCACATCGTGCTCGACGAGGCCGCCCTGCGCCGGCCCTACGGCGACCGCGAGGTGATGCGCGGCCAGCTCCAGCACCTGATCGAGTTCTCCGAGCGGCCCAACGTGCGGCTCCAGATCATGCCGTTCAGCTTCGGCGGGCACTCCGGCGAGTCCGGCGCCTTCACCATCCTCGGCTTCCCGGAGTCCGACCTGTCGGACGTGGTGTACCTGGAGCAGCTCACCAGCGCGCTCTACCTGGACAAGGCGGAGGACGTCGCCCAGTACGAGAAGGCGCTGAAGGAACTCCAGCGGGACAGCCCGGGGCCGGACGAGAGCCGGGACCTGCTGCGGGGACTGCTCCAGCTCTCCTGAAGGGCTCCCGGGTCGTTCGCCGGGAGTCACTCCAACTCTCTTGCGACACCAGTACGATGACGTGTGATCAGGCACTGCTTCACCGGCAGGGATTGAGGAGTCGCATGTCGTCCTACTTCACCGACCTGGCTCAGCAGTACATCGACGGCGAGTGGCGTCCGGGCACGGGTTCCTGGGACATCATCGACTTCAACCCGTACGACGGCGAGAAGCTGGCCGCGATCACCATAGCCACGGTCGGCGAGATAGATCAGGCCTACCGTGCCGCCGCCCGTGCCCAGCGGGAGTGGGCCGAGGCCGGGTCCCACGCCCGCCGTGCCGTGCTGGAGAAGGTGCTGCGGCTGGTCGAGGAGCGCGAGCTGGAGCTCACCGAGGCGATCGTCTGCGAGCTGGGCGGCACGCGCGTGAAGGCCGGCTTCGAACTGCACCTCGCCAAGGAGTTCCTGCGTGAGGCCGTGAGCCTCACGACGCGCACCGAGCACCGCCTGATCCCCTCCCCGGACCCCGGCAAGGAGAACCGCCTCTACCGCGTCCCGGTCGGCGTCGTCGGGGTGATCAGCCCCTTCAACTTCCCCTTCCTGCTGTCCCTCAAGTCGGTCGCCCCGGCCCTCGCCCTGGGCAACGCCGTCGTCCTCAAGCCCCACCAGGACACCCCCGTCGTGGGCGGCACAGCCATCGCCCGGCTCTTCGAGGACGCGGGGCTGCCCGCCGGTGTGCTCAACGTCGTCGTCACCGACATCGCGGAGATCAACGACGCCTTCCTGGAGCACCCGGTCCCCAAGGTCATCTCCTTCACCGGCTCCGACAAGGTCGGCCGGCACGTCGCCACCGTCTGCGCCCGGCACTTCAAGCGCGCGATCCTCGAACTCGGCGGCAACAGCGCGCTGGTGGTCCTCGACGACGCCGACCTCGACTACGCCGTCGACGCGGCCGTCTTCAGCCGGTACGTGCATCAGGGCCAGGTCTGCATGGCCGCAAACCGCATCCTGGTGGACCGCTCGGTCGCGGGCGCGTTCACCGAGAAGTTCGTCGCCAAGGTGCGCGGCCTCAAGGCCGGTGACCCGAGCGACCCGGAGACGGTCATCGGCCCGCTGATCAACTCGTCGCAGTCGGAGGCGATCACGTCCGTCGTCGACCAGGCGATCGCCGAGGGTGCCACCGCGCTGCTGCGCGGCTCCACGCGGGGCAACCTGGTCGAGCCCTCGGTCCTGACGGACGTCCCGGCGGACTCGGGGCTGCTGCGGCAGGAGATCTTCGGCCCGGTCGCTCTCCTCGTCCCCTTCGACGGCGAGGAGGAGGCCGTGCGCCTCGTCAACGACACCCCGTTCGGTCTGAGCGGTGCCGTGCACACCGCCGACGTCGAGCGCGGCGTCCGCTTCGCCCAGCGCATCGACACCGGCATGTTCCACGTCAACGACGGCACCGTGCACGACGAGCCGCTCGTGCCGTTCGGCGGCGAGAAGGACTCGGGTCTCGGCCGGCTGAACGGCGAGACCACCCTGGACGCCTTCACGACGCTGAAGTGGATCTCGGTGCAGCACGGCCGGAGCAGGTTCCCGTTCTGAGGGCCGCGAGCGGGCGTCCGGGGTCGAGGGTTGACCTCGGACGGTCCGGGGCGTCGGCCTAATCTGGATCGCATGTCAGCGATCCGTCTCCTGGTGCTGGGCGCAGTCCGCCAGCACGGGCGGGCCCACGGGTACCAGGTGCGCAACGACCTGGAGTACTGGGGCGCCCACGAGTGGTCCAACGCCAAGCCCGGCTCGATCTACCACGCGCTGAAGCAGATGGCCAAGCAGGGCCTGCTGCACGCGCACGAGATCGCCCCCTCCACCGCGGGGGGCCCGCCGCGCACCGAGTACGAGATCACGCCGGCGGGTGACGAGGAGTACTTCACCCTCCTGCGCGACGCGCTGACCTCCTACGACCAGAAGGTCGACGTCAAATCCGCGGCCATCGGCTTCATGGTCGACCTGCCGAGGGCCGAGGCGGTCGCGCTGCTCAAGGAGCGCATCCGGCGCATCGAGGAGTGGCGCGCCGCCGTCACCGACCACTACGTCCCCGAGGACGGCCCCGGGCAGCTGGGCCACATCGGCGAGATCATGAACCTCTGGATCCACACGGCCGACGCCGAGGCCCAGTGGGCCAGGGGCGTGATCGGCCGTATCGAGGGCGGCGCCTACACCTTCGCCGACGAGGGCGAGCCGTTCGTCGGCGTGCTCGCCGAGGGCGAGGAGAACCCGTACGCGACGCGGGAGCGGCACCCGGAGGATCTCCGCTGACCGTCACGGATCTCGGCTAATCAAGTTTGACCAATCCGCCGCGCGGGTATTACGGTGGGCCAGGTAGTCAATCTTGACTAGTGAGCTAGGTCAGTGAGGGAGTGGCCCAGTGGCCGACACGGCGATCACCGTCGTAGGAGCACGCAAGAAGTACGGCAACGGAAAAGACGTCAAACACGCACTGGACGGGCTCGACCTCTCCGTCGCGCGGGGCGCGGTGCACGGAGTGCTCGGGCCGAACGGCGCCGGCAAGACCACCCTGGTCCGCATTCTGTCCACGCTGCTGCGCCCCGACGCGGGCCGCGTCGAGGTGGCCGGGCACGACGTGATGCGGGCGGCGTACGAGGTGCGGGTCAGGATCGGGCTGCTCGGTCAGCACGCGGCAGTGGACGAGGACCTGAGCGGCTTCCAGAACCTGGAGATGTTCGGCCGCCTCTACCACCTGGGCGCCCGGCACGCGCGCGTGCGGGCCGGAGAGCTCCTGGAGCGCTTCGGCCTCGCGGACACCGGCCGCAAGGCGGTCAAGCAGTACAGCGGCGGCATGCGGCGCCGCCTGGACCTCGCCGCGTCCCTGATCACCGACCCGGAGGTGCTGTTCCTGGACGAGCCCACCACCGGCCTCGACCCACGCGGCCGCGCCGAGGTGTGGGCGTCGGTCCGCACCCTGGCCGGCGGCGGTACGACGGTGCTGCTCACCACGCAGTACCTGGAGGAGGCCGATCAGCTCGCCGACCGCATCTCCGTCGTCGACCTCGGCCGGGTCGTCGCCGAGGGCACCTCGGACGAGCTGAAGGCACTGACCGGCGGCGACCGGATCGATGTCGTCCTGCGCGACGCCGGCCAGCTGGGCACCGCCGTCGCGCTGCTGCCCGTACCGAAGGACGACATCACCGTCGACGCCGACCGGCGGCTGCTCAGCGCACCGGTCACCGACCGGATGGCGACGCTGGCCGCGGTCGTACGGGCGCTGCAGGAGGCCGGTGTCGAGGCCGAGGACGTGGCACTGCGCCGCCCCACCCTGGACGAGGCGTTCCTGCACCTGACCGCCGACCGTGCGAAGGAGGCCGTATGACCACGCACGCGCTGACCGACTCCTGGACCATGACCCGCCGTGAGCTCTCCCACTGGGCCCGGCAACCGGTCCAGGTGGCCGTGGGCGTCGCCTTCCCGGTGATGCTGCTGGTGATGTTCGGCTACCTGATCGGCGGCGGCCGGGCCGTCACGGGCGAGTACATCGACTACCTGTTGCCCGGGATGCTCGCGCTCACCATGGCCTTCGGCCTGGAGGGCACGATGATCGCCGTCACCGAGGACCTCAACAAGGGGGTGATCGACCGCTTCCGGTCGATGCCCATGACCAACGGCGCGGTCCTGGTGGGTCGTTCCGTCGCCGACATGCTCCAGTCGGCGCTCGCCCTGGCCGTCCTCATCGGCGTCGGCCTCGCCCTGGGCTGGCGCGCGCACGGCGGGCCGGTGGCCTTCCTGGGCGGCGTGGGGCTGCTGCTGCTGTTCCGGTTCGCCATGCTGTGGGTCGGCATCCACCTGGCGATGGTCGCCGGGAAGCCGGAGCTGGTGCAGGCCGTGCAGATCCTGGTCTGGCCGGTGGGCTTCCTGTCGAACGCGATCGCCACACCGGAGGCCATGCCGGGCTGGCTCGGCACGGTCGTCCAGTGGAACCCGATGTCCCAGACCGCGACAGCCGTGCGCGACCTGTTCGGCAACCCCGGCGGTGAGGCCGGGCACCTGTGGGCCGCGGTCGTCTGGCCGCTGGCGCTGCTCGCGGTCTTCTTCCCGCTGGCCGTACGGCGCTTCGCCCGCCTCAGCCGATGAGGCCGCCGAATCCGGCTTGCACCTAACGTGGCGTGAGGGCTCAACGTGGAGGCGTACCGAGAGAAGGAGCGGAAGTGAGCTACTCCGTGGGACAGGTCGCCGGGTACGCCGGGGTCACGGTGCGCACCCTGCACCACTACGACGGCATCGGCCTGCTCGCGCCGAGCGAGCGCAGCCACGCGGGCCACCGGCGTTACAACGACGCCGACCTCGACCGGCTGCAGCAGATCCTGTTCTACCGGGAGCTCGGCTTCCCGCTCGACGAGGTCGCCGCCCTGCTCGACGACCCGGCCGCGGACCCGCGCGCGCACCTGCGCCGCCAGCACGAACTGCTGACCGCCCGGATCGAGAAGCTGCAGAAGATGGCGGCGGCCGTGGAGCAGGCCATGGAGGCACGCAAGATGGGCATCAACCTCACGCCCGAGGAGAAGTTCGAGGTGTTCGGGGACCGCGACCCGGACCAGTACGAGGACGAGGTGCGCGAGCGCTGGGGCAGCACGGACGCCTACCGCCAGTCGCGCGAGCGCACCGCCTCCTACACCAAGGAGGACTGGAAGCGCGTCACCGAGGAGTTCGACGGGATCCACCGGAGCATGGCCGACGTGATGGCCACCGGCGCCCCGGCGGACTCCGAGGCGGCCATGGACACGGCCGAGGAGCACCGGCTGTTCATCACGCGGTCGTACTACGACTGCTCCCACGAGATGCACAGCTGCCTCGGCGAGATGTACGTCTCCGACCCGCGGTTCACGGCGATGTACGACACGATCCGTCCCGGCCTCGCGGTCTACATGCGCGACGCGATCAAGGCCAACGGAGCCCGGCAGACGCCCTAGGAAGCGGGCCCGGGAGCCCCGCTCCCGGGCCGCGGTCGCGCACAGTGCATCCTGGGGACCCCGGTGGAACCTGGGGTGGACACTTTCCGTTGATAGCTTTGTCCGGCCGTATTGGATGCCGTACTTCCCGACCCCTCAGGAGCCCGGAACCGTGACGACGCTTGCCCTCGGACCGAGCTGGCTGGATCCGAACTATCTGCTGGACAGCTTCGGAATCTGGGGCCTGCTCCTCATCGTGTTCGCCGAGTCGGGCCTGCTCATCGGCTTCTTCCTGCCGGGCGACTCCCTGCTGTTCACGGCCGGTCTGCTGATCACGTCCAAGCAACTGGACTTCCCGCTGTGGGCGGCCATCGTGCTGATCTGCGTCGCCGCGATCCTCGGCGACCAGGCGGGCTACATGTTCGGCAAGAAGGTGGGACCGGCGCTCTTCACCCGCCCCGACTCCCGCCTCTTCAAGCAGGAGAACGTCACCAAGGCCCACGAGTTCTTCGAGAAGTACGGCCCGAAGTCCCTGGTCCTGGCCCGCTTCGTGCCCATCGTGCGCACCTTCACGCCGATCATCGCGGGCGTCAGCGGTATGCGGTACCGCTCGTTCCTGATCTTCAACGTCCTCGGTGGCGTCCTGTGGGGCGCGGGCGTGACGATGCTCGGCGCCTGGCTGGGCAACGTCGGCTTCGTCAAGCAGAACATCGAGGCGATCCTGATTCTGATCGTCCTCGTCTCGGTCCTGCCGATCATCTTCGAGTTCTGGCGCGCCCGTTCGAAGAACAAGAAGAACCCGCCCGAGCAGCCCGAGGACGGGCAGTCCCGGTACCAACAGCAGCCTCCGTTCCAGCAGCAGCCCGTGATGGACGACGCCACGACCCAGCTCCGCCGCATCGAGCCGAACCACCGGCACGACCAGGGCTACGGCCGGCAGGACCACGGCGACCAGGGCTACCCGCAGCAGCAGGGGGGTTACGGCAACCAGGGCCACCAGCAGCAGGGGCACGGCCAGCAGGGATACGAGCAGGGATACGGCCAGCAGGGATACGGCAACCAGGGATACGGCCAGCAGGGGTACGAAAACCAGGGCTACCCGCAGCAGTACCCGCAGCAACAGCAGCAGCAGCAGCCGTACGCCCAGCCGTACCCCCAGCAGCAGTACCCGCAGCAGCAGGAACCGTACGACCCCTACCGGCAGAACTGACACGCCCCCGGGGCGCGGGCAACCGCGCGGCCCTCACAACCCGCAGCCGCCCCCCCAAGCGGCCGCCCCGAGTCCGTAGGCGCCCGCCCGAACGCCATAGGCGCGGGCGCCCGGCCCCGAGAACGTCGCAGGCAGCCTCAGAACCCTCGCGTCCGCTTGGCGGCCCGCCGCCCCCCGGTGGCGGCACCCGGCAGCCGCAGGAACAGCCGCGAGATCTCCGACCCCAGGTTGACCCCGATGGCGATGGCCATCGCCAGCGCCGCCGCCTTGGTCAGCGACCCCAGCCCGGAATCCACGTCGTTCCCCGCGATCGACAACAGCCCGAAGTACGTCGCGGAACCCGGCAGCAGCGGCCCGATCGCCGCCGTCGTGTACGGCAGCGCGGACGCGTACCGGTAGCGCGACAGCAACTGCCCGAACAGCCCCACCAGCCCCGCGGCCGCCGCCGTGGAGGCGACCGGCGAGATGTTTCCCGCGTAGTGCATGGCGCCGTACACGATCCACGCGACGCCGCCGTTCAGTGTCACCGCGACCACGGTGGACCGTTCCTGCTGCAACAGCACGGCGAAGGTCAGCGACAGCAGCATCGACGCGGCGATCTGGAGCAGGGGCCGTTCGGCGATGTTCAGCGCCGCGTCCGGGTTCAGCTGGGCGCCCAGCTGGACGCCGAAGTACAGCACCACGAGCACCCCGACGACGATGCCCACGAAGAAGTACATGACCTCCAGCAGCCGCGCCGCGGCGGTGATGTAGAAGCCGGTCAGTCCGTCCTGCACGCCCGCCACCAGCGCCCGCCCGGGCAGCAACGCGAACAGCCCACCGGTGATGACCGCCGAAGCCTTCACGTCGACGTGCAGCAGCGTGAGCGCGACCCCCATCGCGGCCGGCGGCATCGCGGCCACCGTGAACTGGTAGAACTCCGGCAGTCCGCGCCCCGCGCACAGCCAGGCCAGCCGGTCGCCGAGCATCGCGCCGAGCGCGGCCGCGACGAACACGATCAGGTCACCACCGACGAGCACCGAGGCGGCACCGGCGAGCAGCCCGCTCGCGGACGTCAGCACCCACGTCGGGTAGGGGTGCCGGTTGCGGCGGATCTCGGCGAGGCGCCGGTAGGCCTCCTCCAGGGAGATGTGCGTCTCGGGGTCACTGAGGTCGTCGACGAGCTGGTACACGGCCGCCAGGCGCGTGTAGTCGGTGCCCCGGCGGCGCACCGTCCGGGCGGCCGAGACGGGATCGTCGACGAGGGACGGCTGGTACGAGATCGACAGCAGGGTGAACGTGACGGTCGGCTCGCAGCGGTCCAGGCCGTAGGAGCGGCAGACCGCGAACATCGCCGCCTCCACGTCCTCGGCGCCCTCGCCACCGGCCAGCAGCAGCTCACCGATACGCAGGGTCAGGTCGAGGACGCGCGGGACGGCCGGGCCCTCCTCCTCGGCCTTCTGCACCAGCTCCGGGGCGGGCCGCTCGGCCACCGGCATCCGCAGCATCGTGCGCATCCGGTCCTGCCATGGCAGGTCCTTGGTGAGCCGGACCACAGGGATACCGCTCGCCGGCGTGAACGCGGCCGGCGCGCTGCGCGAGCTGTACGTCCGCGGCGGGCTGAACGCCGACCCCTCGGGCTCGGCGGCGGGCGGCGACGGGACGTCGAACCCGTCCGGCAGCGCGAACTCGGACGTCGTCTCCGGCTCGGCCGGCGCCCTGGCCAGATCCAGCCCGTCGGGGATCGCGAACTCGGATGTGACCTCGGGGTCGAACGTGCCCCTGGCCTCGTCCGACTGCGGCTTGCGGTCCTCCGCCTCCGTCACCTGGCAGCGCTCCCTGTACGACACACCCAACAGCCCTCAGTATGCGCACAGACACGCGGACGGGGGCCGGGCCGGAGCCGGGCGCGCGGGCACACCCCGACGAGCGCCGCGCAGGAAACCCCCCGCCACACCAGCGCAGGGAGACCCGCCCCCAG
>NZ_JBFBJT010000124.1:0-21960 GCF_040686175.1 Streptomyces sp. NPDC086077
CCAGCGGAACGAGTTCCTCGTGCCCGTACATGCTCAGGATCGACTGGCTGCGGCCGCCCGCCACCCAGTCCACGAGCAGTTGCTCGGCTCCCTCGGTCAGCACGCACCGCACCCGGTGCTCCGAGTAGTACCGATGGAAGGTCTCGTCCATCACCAGCCACTCGGCGTCTGTCGGCAACCGCCCGAGCAGGCGCTCGTAGAACTTCGGTACCGGCACGCAGTACAGCGACCGGTACTGCTCCATCGTGATCGGTTCCAGCCCCAGCTCGGCGAACGCCGCGTTCGTCGCCCCGATGATCGCGTCATTGTCGTGGAACAGCGTGCCGTTCCAGTCCCACACAATGTGCGAAGCTCCCTGCATCCCCATGCCCGAAAACGTTACCTGCCCCCACTGACAATGAAGAGACCCGCAGGTCAGCGAGGTTCGACGGGCCGGTGACCGAAGGTCTGGCGAGTGGACCGGCCGCAGCTGGACGGCCCGGCGGACGCACGAGGCGCCGCGCCCTCAGTTCCCGAGCGCCACCAGATTCGGGATCTCCTGCGTCGCGTACCAGAGCAGCTCGTGGTCCTCGGCCCCGTCCACGAGGAACCGAGCGTCCTCGTCCCCGCCGTCCGCCGCCGGCACCGCCCCGGCCGCCGCGGCCACATCCGCCTCCGCGTCCGCCGAGTCGACGTGCACGGAGGCCACCTTGGCCAGGGGCACGGCACCGGCGACCCCGACCTCACCCGGCGACGCCGGGTCGATCCCCCGCCCGGGGTCGGCGCTCGCCTGCCCGTCGGGTACGTCGACGGCGACCACGACCCGCCGTCGCGGCGCGTCCGGGTGCGCCGCGAGCAGCCTCAGCGAGGCCTGCGCGGCCCGGCCCAGCGCCGCGTACTCCAGCTCCTCCGTGTCCTCGGAGACGTACCACTCACGCAACGCGGGCGTGACGGCGTACGCGACGAGCGGCCCGGCCCCCACCTCACCCGTCCTGTACGCCTCGGCGAGACCGGGGAGTGTCAGGGGGACGTAGACGCGCATGGCTGGCCGCTTTCGTGGTCGGAGGGGCTCCACAAGCCCGCGTGAAGGGCCTTCAGGATACGGGTGGGGGTCCCCTTTCGAGTCCCTCCCCGCACGCGGGAGGCCGTCCACCCCACGCCGGGGATTCACCCGGCCCGCCCCCGCGCCTACGGGCTCCCGTTCCCCTCCGTCACCCGGATAAGTGAAGTTCCCCGGCCCTTCGGCTCCGCGCCCGCCGGTTTGCCGCTCCTCGAATCACTCCCGTACAAGATCCCCAACGGAAGTTACTGCCCGGTACAGCACCTGCCGGCCGGGCCCAGCGACACGGGGATCCCCATGAACAAGGTCATGACCAGGACCGTCCAGCGCCACCCCGCCTCCCGTCCCCCCACGCGCCGCGACACACGCCGTCCCGGTGGCAGCCCACCGCGCGCCCCGGGCTCCGGCCCGACCCGCACGACGCCCTCTCTCCGGACGCCGACGGCCGTCCCGCAGCCCCGCCCGACCGACCTCTTCGCCGACCGCCTGCTCCTCGTCCTGAGCGGTCAGCGACCCGTCCACGCCATGCTCCGCCACACCGCGGGCCCCGCCTACGACGACCTGGCCCACCTCGCCGAACACGGCCCCCTGCGGTCCGGCGGCCCGCGCCCCGTCATCCGCGACATCGGCTACTGCGAACCGCGCCCAGGCGCCATCGAGGCCTTCGTGCGCATCGGCACCGGTGACCGCCTGCGGGCCATGGCCTTCCGCCTGGAGCTGGGCCGCGACAACCGCTGGCGCTGCACGGCCGTGGAACTCGGCGGCGCCCGCACCCCGGCGCGCCACTACTAGCCCACCGGTGCCACCTCGCCACCGCACGCCGAAGGGCCGGGCACCCTCGGGTGCTCCGGCCCTTCGCCTGGCTGCGACGCTACGGCGCCACGCGTACCGCTACTTCTTCCGGCGCCGCCCGGCCTTGGCCTGCTTGCGGCGCTCGGCACGCGTGAGGCCGTCGGCCTCCGAGCGCACCGGCTCGCCGTCCTCGGTGAAGTCGCCCTCGATGGTGCCACCCTCACCGTCCACCGTCGGCGCGGTGAAGTGCAGGTTCCGCCGCTGCGGGGCCTCCAGGCCCTTGGCGCGGATCTCCGGGCGGGGCCCCGCCTGCGCGGGCACCGCGTCCTGCTTCTCCAGGGTCGGCTTGGTGTCCTCGACGGGAACCTCCTCGACCTGCTGCTCGACCTGGACCTCCAGGTTGAACAGGTAGCCGACGGACTCCTCCTTGATGCCCTCCATCATGGCGGTGAACATGTCGAAGCCCTCACGCTGGTACTCGACCAGCGGGTCCTTCTGGGCCATCGCGCGCAGGCCGATGCCCTCCTGGAGGTAGTCCATCTCGTAGAGGTGCTCGCGCCACTTGCGGTCGAGGACCGACAGCACGACCCGGCGCTCCAGCTCACGCATGATCTCGGATCCGAGCTGTCCCTCACGCGACTCGTACTGCGCGTGGATGTCGTCCTTGATGGACTCCGAGATGAAGTCGGCGGTGAGCCCGGCGCGGTCGCCGGCCGCCTCCTCCAGCTCCTCGATGGTGACCTTCACCGGGTAGAGCTGCTTGAAGGCGCCCCACAGCCGGTCCAGGTCCCACTCCTCGGCGAAGCCATCGGCGGTCTCCGCGGCGATGTAGGCGTCGATCGTGTCGTCCATGAAGTGCTGGATCTGCTCGTGCAGGTCCTCGCCCTCCAGGACGCGTCGCCGCTCGCCGTAGATGACCTCACGCTGCCGGTTGAGCACCTCGTCGTACTTCAGGACGTTCTTACGGGTCTCGAAGTTCTGCTGCTCGACCTGCGACTGGGCGGACGCGATCGCGCGCGTGACCATCTTGTTCTCGATCGGCACGTCGTCCGGGACGTTCGCCATCGACATCACGCGCTCGACCATCTGCGCCTTGAACAGCCGCATCAGGTCGTCACCGAGGGACAGGTAGAAGCGGGACTCGCCCGGGTCGCCCTGACGGCCGGAACGACCGCGGAGCTGGTTGTCGATACGCCGCGACTCGTGCCGCTCGGTACCCAGCACGTACAGGCCGCCGAGCTCCTTGACCTCTTCGAACTCGGTCCGCACCGCCTTCTCGGCCCGCTCCAGAGCGGCGGGCAGCGCGGCGGCCCACTCCTCGATGTGCTCCTCGGGGTCGAGGCCGCGCTGGCGCAGCTCGGCCTCGGCGAGGTCGTCGGGGTTGCCACCGAGCTTGATGTCCGTACCACGGCCGGCCATGTTCGTGGCCACGGTCACGGAGCCCTTGCGGCCGGCCTGGGCGACGATCTGCGCCTCACGGTCGTGCTGCTTGGCGTTGAGCACCTCGTGCTGGATGCCGCGCTTGCTGAGCTGCTGCGAGAGGTACTCGGACTTCTCGACCGAGGTGGTGCCGACCAGGATCGGCTGGCCCTTCTCGTGCTTCTCGGCGATGTCGTCGACGACCGCGTCGAACTTGGCGACCTCGGTGCGGTAGATCAGGTCGGACTGGTCCTTGCGGACCATCGGCCTGTTGGTCGGGATCGGGACGACGCCGAGCTTGTAGATCTGGTGGAACTCGGCGGCCTCGGTCATCGCCGTACCGGTCATGCCGGAGAGCTTGCCGTAGAGGCGGAAGAAGTTCTGGAGGGTGATCGTGGCGAGCGTCTGGTTCTCGTCCTTGATCGGCACCCCTTCCTTCGCCTCGATCGCCTGGTGCATGCCCTCGTTGTAGCGGCGGCCGGCGAGGATACGGCCGGTGTGCTCGTCGACGATCATGACCTCGCCGTCGATGACGACGTAGTCCTTGTCCTTCTTGAAGAGCTCCTTCGCCTTGATGGCGTTGTTCAGGTAGCCCACCAGCGGCGTGTTCACCGACTCGTAGAGGTTGTCGATGCCCAGCCAGTCCTCGACCTTCGAGACACCGGACTCGTGGATGGCGACCGTGCGCTTCTTCTCGTCGACGTCGTAGTCGCCGGTCTCCTCGATGCCCTTGAGCGGCTGGCCCGCCTCACCGCGCTTGAGGCGGGTGACGAGCTTGGCGAAGTCGCCGTACCACTTGGTGGCCTGGTCGGCCGGGCCGGAGATGATCAGCGGCGTACGGGCCTCGTCGATGAGGATGGAGTCGACCTCGTCGACGATGGCGAAGTTGTGGCCGCGCTGGACCAGTTCGTCCTGCGACCACGCCATGTTGTCGCGGAGGTAGTCGAAGCCGAACTCGTTGTTCGTGCCGTAGGTGATGTCGAAGCCGTACTGCTCTCGGCGCTGGGCCGGCGTCATGTTGGCCAGGATGCAGCCGACGGACAGGCCCAGGAACTTGTGGACGCGGCCCATCATCTCGGAGTCGCGCTCGGCCAGGTAGTCGTTGACCGTGATGAGGTGGACACCGTCGCCGGACAGCGCGTTCAGATAGGCGGGCAGCGTGCCCACCAGGGTCTTGCCCTCACCGGTCTTCATCTCGGCGACATAGCCGAGGTGCAGGGCGGCGCCGCCCATGATCTGCACGTCGTAGTGGCGCTGGCCGAGGACGCGCTTGGCGGCCTCACGCACCGTGGCGAACGCCTCGGGCAGCAGGTCGTCCAGGCTCTCACCATCGGCGTACCGCTGCTTGTACTCATCGGTGAGGGCCCGCAGCTCGGCGTCGGAGAGGTCGACGAAGTCCTCTTCGATGGAGTTGACCTGGTCCGCGATGCGGTGCAGCTTGCGCAGGATCTTGCCTTCGCCTGCACGCATGATCTTCGAGAGGACGGACACGGGGGTTGGTCTCCTTGCCGGTCGGGCCTGGGACGGTCGGTTTCCTTCTGACGTACTGAGCAACGGCCATCGTATGCGAGGACCCGGCCGCGCCGGGAGGCCTGCCGGACCATGACGGTCCGCAGTCACGCTTCGATGCCGAGTCTGCCGTCGGACTGTCTGGAAAAACCGCCTTCGCACTGGCTTCGATCTGCCTCAGATCTGCCTTCGATCTGCCTTTCACCCGGGACAACGGACGGGAGCCCTGGATGGTGCCGCGGCACGCCGACGAATTGTGCGAATCGTGATCGCATGCTCACACACGGCAAAGGCATGGCGTTTCGCCCGCTCCTCCGAGCAGAATCGGCCGATGGAGCCCGTCACCATCGCCACCGCCCGCCTCCGGCTGCGCACCGTGGGCCCGGACGACACCGACGCCGTGTACGCGGCGTGCCAGGACCCCGACATCCAGCGCTGGACGACGATGCCCTCGCCGTACCTCCCCGAGCACGCCCGGAACTTCACCGAGCACGACGTCCCGGAGGGCTGGGCGAACCGCTCGATGTTCACCTTCGGCCTCTTCCTCCCCGACGCCGAACTGGCCGGAATGCTCGGCATCAGCATGCGCTCCCTCGGCGTCGGCGAGATCGGCTTCTGGCTGACCCGGCACCACCGCGGCAACGGCTACATGACCGAGGCCGCCGGCGCGGTCTCCCGCTGGGCCTTCGTCCATCAGGGCATCGACCGCCTGGAGTGGCGTGCCGAGGTGGGCAACACCGCCTCCCGCGCGGTGGCCGAGAGCGCCGGCTTCACCATGGAGGGCACCCTGAGAGCGGCCCTCAACAACAACGGCGTGCGCCGCGACTGCTGGATGGGCTCCCTGCTCCCCTCGGACCTGGGGCTGCCGTCGACGGCGCCGTATCTGCCGGCCCGGGCGCCGGCCACATGAGCCCACTCCGGGGCCCCCTTGCACAGATGCCCAGCTCAGTCCGCGCTGTCAGTCCCACCCTCTATCGTTCGAAGACATGACGACCCCGCGCCCGGCGGAACTCTCCGCAGCCGAAGCCCGCCGCATCGCCCTTCGCGCCCAGGGCTTCCTCGGCACGCCCGACCGCAAGGCCGGTGTCCGCGGCATACTCCGCCACCTGGGCGCGGTGCAGCTCGACACCATCTCGGTCCTCGCCCGCTCCCACGAGCTCGTTCCCTACGCCCGCCTGGGCGCGGTCGGCCGCAAGACCGTCGAGGACGCTTACTGGAAGCCCACGGCGCCGGGCGGAACCCCGGCCCAGCCCCACGCCTTCGAGTACTGGTCGCACGCCGCGTGCATCCTCCCCGTCGAGGAATGGCCCCATTTCGCCTTCCGCCGCCGCGCCTACCGCAGCCGCCCCCACTGGAGCCACGAACTCCCGGACGGCGCCTACGACCAGGTGATCAAGCAGCTGCGCGCCGAGGGCCCGCTGACGGCCACGGAACTGGGCGGCGCCAAGCGCACCAGCGAGTGGTGGGACTGGTCCGGCACGAAGGTCGCCGTCGAACGCGCCCTGATGTACGGCGAGGTGGTCTGCGTGCAGCGCCGCGGCTGGAAGCGCGTCTACGACCTCGCCGAGCGTGCCGTCCCCGCGGCCCTGCTGCACGACGAACTCGACGACGCCGAATGCCTGCGCCGCCTGGTCCGCCTGGCCGGCCAGTCGCTCGGCGTGGGCACACGCGCGGACATCGCCGACTACCACCGCCTCAAGGGCGAGCAGGTCGACTCGGTGATCGCCGACTCGGGCCTGGTCCCGGTCACCGTGGAAGGCTGGGGCAAGCCGGCCTGGGCGGACCCGGCGGCCCTTCTGACACCGCCGCGCGGCCGCCACCGTACGACGCTGCTGTCCCCCTTCGACTCCCTGATCTGGGAGCGGGCCCGCACCGAGCGCATCTTCGGCTTCACCCACCGCCTGGAGGCCTACGTCCCCAAGCCGAAGCGGGTGTACGGCTACTTCGCGATGCCCGTCCTCGCCGGTGGCCGTCTCGTGGGTCGCGTCGACCCGGCCCGGGAGGGCCGCACCCTCGTGGCCAAGCAGGTCACCCTGGACGGCCCGAAGGCGGTCCCGTCGGTGGCCCAGGCGCTGATCGAGGCGGCGAGCTGGGTGGACTGCACGAACGTGCGCCTGGAGCAGGTGGACACGCCGGATCTGCGCGAGCCGCTCACCAGGGAACTCGCCCGCGCACTGGCCTGACCGTGTCAGCGAGCCGACGGCTCGGGCGACGGTTCGGTCGGTCGACGATGCGGTCGACCGCTCAGCGGATCTCGAGGATCTTCTCCCGCATCGCGTACACCACCGCTTCCATCCTGGAGTGCAGCTGCAGCTTCTCCAGGATGTTGCGCACATGGTTCTTCACGGTGTTCTCGGAGATGAACAACTCCTTGGCGATGTCCCGGTTGTTCATCCCCGTGGCGACCAGCTTGAGCACTTCCAGCTCACGGTCGGTCAGCCGTGGGGCGGGCACCAGCCGCCGCTCGTCCGTGCGTTGGATCATCGACTTGAACTCGGTGAGCAGCTTCGACGCCATGGACGGACTGATCTGCGACTGCCCGTCGGCCACCGCGCGGATCGCCGTGGCCACCTCGTCCGTGGAGATCTCCTTGAGGAGATATCCGGTCGCCCCCGCCTTGATGGCTTCGTAGAGGTCCGCTTCCTCGTCACTGATCGTCAGCATGATGATCTTCGCACTGGGCGCCACCTCCTTGATGGAGGTGCATGCCTCGATCCCGCCCCGCTTCGGCATGCGGACGTCCATCAGGATGATGTCGGGGAGCAGATCGGCGGCCTTCTCCACGGCCTCGGCCCCGTCACCCGCCTCGCCGACGACCTGGATGTCCTCCTCGGCCGCCAGCACGATCTCCAGGCCACGGCGGAAGAGGGCATGGTCGTCCACCACCAGGACACGAATGGGTTCTTGGCGTGAGGAGCCCCCGTCCGTGCCCATGCCGACGACGCCGTCACCGGCGTCCTCGTCCTGCATCGGTCCGAAGCTGTCCGCCATCGTTCCTCCCCCTGAAGGCTGTGGCCTGTGGTCCTGTGCCATCGCCAACCCAAGGCAACGGTCCACCGGTTGGGCCGTTGCGGCCATGATTTCATGCCCGGACGACACTCCGGTGACGAAGCGGTCGGTGAAGTGGTCGCACACAGGTGCCCCTGGGAGCGCACGCGCGCGCTCCAGGGGCACCCGGATCAGCTGTCGTCCGGATCAGGTCAGCCGCCCAGCGGACCCCCCGCGTCAGGGGACGGCGTCTGGGTGACCATGGTGTCCGTGCTGAGGTGGATCACGCCGTAGTCGTACGCGTGTCGCCGGTAGACGACACTCGGTTCCTTCGTCTCGGAGTCGACGAACAGATAGAAGTCGTGCCCGACCAGTTCCATCTCGTAGAGAGCCTGGTCGAGAGTCATGGGTGCTGCGACGTGAGTCTTCTCGCGGACCACGAGGGGGCCGTCGCCCTGTACTTCCAGCGAGCCGATCTTCTTGGTGGGTACCGAGTTCGGCTCGTCCGCCTCGAAGGCACTGCCGTCGCCGTTGAGTGTCGCCGCGCCCGGAACGTGGTCGGCGACCTCGGCTGCCGTCAGCCGGCGCACCCCCCGGCGCGTGTGACGCTTGTCGTGCTGCCTGCGCAGCCGTGCGTCCAGCTTCTCGGCGGCGAGGTCGAGCGCCGCGTACGGGTCGTTGGCCGCTGCCTCCGCCCGGATCACCGGACCGCGGGAGCGGAGGGTGATCTCCACTCGGTCGCAACGGTCGGCCTGCCGGGGGTTGGGCTCCTTGGACACCTCGACGTCGAGGCTGATCACCTTGCCATCGAGCTTCTGGATCTTGTCCAGCTTCAGCTTCTCGGCCACGTGCTTTCGGAACCGCTCGGGCACCTCGGTCTTGCGGCCCTTGACGACGATGTCCACGCAGAACTCCGTTCCCGGATCGCTCCGCTCCACTGGCGGAGCATCTCCCTTGTGCACCAGGTCCCGGTGAGCCCCGGGACCGCGGACTCGGTGACGTCCACCTCCTCCCCCATGGGCAAGATCTCCACCCGGCCGGCCGGGGTGATTGCGAAAAACCACGGCATGGCATTCGGATAAGCGAGGTGTGGCCTGCGACCTTTCCCTCACAACCGAACATATCTCGCCCGGGCGGATGTCGTCACCCTCTACTGCCGCGTACCTCCATTCCGGTGAATTGACCCTGTCACTACCTGCAACGATGCAACTTCGCAGTCAGTTCCGGTTTATTTCGAAAGAATCCGGCGACGCAGCGACCACCGCGGCACAGATCGCGACCCGGTCGCTCTTCGCCTTTCCCCGCACGGCCCACTCACGGTCCGTGCTCCCTTCCATTGATCCCGTCATCCGTTCCCCTCTCCTTTCCCCAATGACTCCCCCGTACACGGCTGTCACCACATCTCCGCGCGTCGCAAATGCCGCACGTCCGTAACCAGCCGTTTCCTCCGCCAGGGTCACCCGCACGGCCCGCGCGGCCTCCCTCAGCGACGCCCCCGTCGTCATCACGTCATCCACCAGCACCACATGTCCCTCACGCAACAGTCCGGCTCCACCGGCGGTCACCGACAGCGCCCCCGCGAGGTTCTCCAGGCGCCGCTGTCCGTCCAGCCCCGCCTGGTCGGCGACCGGCCGCCGCTGCCGCAGCACCGCGAGTACGCGCGCGGGCGTCCCCGTACGGCGCAACTCGGCCGCCGCCGCGAAGGCGATCCGTCGGGCCGGATCATGCCCCCTGGCCCGCACGGCCCCGCGCCCCGACGGCACGGGAACGAGCAGCACCGGCCCGCCGGCCACCCCGGCCGGCCCTGCCCGCACGGCGCCCGCGAGAGCGACACCGAGCGGCCGGGCGAGCGGCAGCGCGCCCCGCTCCTTGTGAGCCAGCAGCACGGCACGCACCGCCCGCGCGTACGGTGCCGCCGCATGCACGACCGGCAGCCCGCGCGGCTCCGGCACCGGTCGTACCCGGCAGGGTGCGGCCCCGCTCAGGGCGGCACGGCACTCCGGGCAGAGCACCGTGCGAGGCCTGCCGCAGCCTCCGCACTCGGCCGGCAGCACCAGATCCGTGAGGTCCTGCCACCAACCCCGCATGCCCACCACTGTGCCAACGCCGTCGCGGCCTCACCACCCCTGTGGACAACCGCCTGTGGACAACTCGCCGCACGACCGTGACAAGCAGAATCGGCCGCCTCCGCCAGGCTCCTGCCCAGCGAGAACGGCCGTCCGGCACAACGACCCCTCAGAAACCGCGAAGCAGTGCCCTACAGCGGCCGACCGTCCTCGGCCCTCAGAGAGGGACCCGCCCGCTATCCCGGATAGACCGGCGCGGACCCGTCCTTCACCACGGTCTGCCACTGCGCCCCGTCCGGCAGCCGCACGATCCCGTCCACCGAGTACGCCACCAGCGGGAGCCGGTCGTCCTCGGAAGCGGCGATCTCCTTCACCCCGGTGAGCGCGTCGGGCGCCGGCACCTCCGGCATGGAGCCGTCGACCTGGACGTACCGCATCTGCTGCACGCCCCCCTCCTCGCGCCCGACCACCACGAGCCTGCCGTCACCGGCCCAGGACATGGTGGTGACCTCCTCCAACTGCGGTGCGGCGGAGCGCAGTTCGAGCACCGAGACACCCGCCACGCCGGTGACCTGGTCCTTCTCGCCCCGCTCGATCCGCCCGACCTGCAGCGACTGCTTGCCGTCCTTCTCCACGACCAGCGCGATCCGGACGCCGTCAGCCGCGACCCGTACGGACTGGATCCGTCCGTCCAGCCGCGGCACCTGCACCTCCACCGGCTCGCCCTTGCCCTCCGGGAGCACGAGCAGCCGCGAGTTCTCCGGGTTGCGGTCGGCCACCCACAGGTCGCCTCGCGTGTCCCAACTGGGCGTGGTCAGCCGGTCCTTCTCCGTCCGGCCCGTGCTGCGCACCACCGGCTCCCCGAGCGAACCGCCCGACGCGAGCAAACCGACGTACAGCGCCTTGCCGTCCAGGGCGACCCCGGCCGCGGTCTGCTCCTGCCGCGACACCGCCGCCGAGCGCAGCGCCCGCACGCCCTCGCCCAGCTCTCCCGGCACCGGTTCGGCCTTGGCGCTCCGGCTGCCGGCAGGGATCCGGACGAGTCGGTGCTCCCCGTCGACGAAGTACAGGTAGTCGGCGCCCCGGGCCGACCCGTGCGCTGCGACGGCCGCCGCACCGTCCTCGTTGAGCACGCACAACTGCACACCGCCCGCCTGCAGCTCGATCTCGTCCACCGCGGGCGTGAGGTTCTGGAGGGTGAACAGCAACTGTGCGGCCATCTCATCGCACTTGGCCGGCCCGACCCGGGCGGCCTTGTCGTTCAGTGGCACGGTCAGCCGGTTCCGGTCGTCGGGCGTCAGCGCGACGACGCCCTTCCGCAGCGCCGCACCGGTCGGGAAGCTCGATCTGACCACGGGATCCAGCCAGGTCGTCGGCCCGTTGAGCAGGGAGCGCACGATGTGCGTCGTGGGGTCCACGCGCCGGCGCAGGTACACGGGGTCGGCGACCGCCTCGGGTTGCGAGGACGCGCCCACAGCAGCCTGGGAGGCGAAGTAGTACTTGTCGACGGACATGTAGTTGCGCTGGAAGTCCGACTGGCCCATGACGACGCCCTGCGGCAGCCCGTCTATGCGCCACTGCCCGCTCTTCTTGTCGCGCGTGAGGTGCACCGGCTTGCTGTAGGAGCCCTCGGTCGGCGTGTACGACTGCTGCGCGTCCACCAGGGCGACCTTGGTGCCGGTCAGCGTGAACAAGAAGTCGACCCCGTCCTCCCGGGTCCCCACGGAGTTCGCCTGGGTGTCCGGCCCGTCGGCGAGCACCGTGGTGGACAGCTCCGGCTGCCAGGTCTTGGCGGCCGCCGCCGTCAGATACTGCTTCGCCGTCGCATAGTGGGGATCGTCGCTGGTCAGCGCTTCGAGAAAGCCTTGCACGATCTCCGACGGCGGCGCGTCCTCGCGCGGCGGCATGGGAAAGACCCGCACCTGCGTCTCCTGGCGCGGAGTGGACTCCACGCCTTGCAGGTCCCCGCTGTCGGGCATCGAGGCGCACCCTGTCAGCAGCACGACGCCACAGGCGACGTACACCACCGCGCGTCCCGGCGTGCGCCGGGAGCCCCCCTCGCGGTCAGCGCCCACGAAATGCCTCCCCTTGATCGTTCTACTCCTTCGGCCCGGCGTCCACGGCACCGGTCGGGGCCGTACTGCGGCGCGCCGCCTCGCCGACCGGCTGTTCGCCCTGCCCCCGCGTCCCCCCGGCGGGCCGGGGCACCACGCGCGCGCCGTTGCCGGGCAACGCCGTCGGATCGGCCGTCGGGGCCACGGCGGCCGACCGGTGTGCGATCGGGTCGCGCGCCCCCATCCGGCCGCTGCCCGTGGACTGGGCGGGCACGGTCGCGGTCTTCTCCCCGCCGCCGCGCGGCAGCCCGGCGTCGTCCAGGCCACGGTTGCGCCGGGAATCCTTGGGCTCCAGCGGTATCGGCGAGCCCCTGAGCGGCTCGTCCGCGGTGCGCGGCAACGTCAGCCGGAACTGCGAGCCACCGCCCGGCTCACCCCACGCCTGCAGCCAGCCGCCGTGCAGCCGCGCGTCCTCCAGGGCGATCGACAGCCCGAGGCCGGTGCCACCGGTCGTACGCGCGCGTGCGGGGTCGGCCCGCCAGAAGCGGCTGAAGACCCGGGTCGCCTCTCCGGGCTTGAGTCCGACGCCGTAGTCGCGCACCGCGACCGCCACCGCCCCGCCCGCCGCGGCGAGCTTGACGACGACGTCCTTGCCCTCGCCGTGCTCCACGGCGTTGACGACGAGGTTGCGCAGCACCCGCTCCACCCGCCGGGCGTCGGCCTCGGCGACGACGGGCTGCTGGTCACCCGCGACACGTATGTGCGTGCCTTTGCGCTCGGCGAGGGGCTCGGCACCACTGACCACGCGCCGCACGACCTCCCTGAGGTCTATCGGCTCGGCCTCCAGAGCCGCCGCACCCGCGTCGAAGCGACTGATCTCCAGCAGGTCCGCCAGCAGCGACTCGAACCGGTCGAGCTGGTCGGCGAGCAACTCCGCCGACCGGGCGGTCACCGCGTCGAAGTCCACCCGCGCCTCATGGATGACGTCGGCCGCCATCCGCACGGTCGTCAACGGGGTCCGCAACTCGTGCGACACGTCGGACACGAACCGCCGCTGCATCCGCGACAGGTCCTCCAGCTGCTGGATCTTCAGCTGAAGGTTTTGCGCCATCTTGTTGAAGGCCTCGCCGAGGCGCGCGATGTCGTCCTCGCCGGTGACCTTCATCCGCTCCTGCAGCCGTCCGGCGGACAGCCGCTCGGCGATGCCGGCCGCCATCCGCACCGGCGTCACGACCTGCCGCACCACCAGCCAGGCGATGGCCCCGAGGAGGACGACGACGAAGAGGCCGGCCGTCGCCAGTGTGCCCTTGACCAGGCTCAGCGACTTCTCCTCCTGCGTGAGCGGGAAGAGATAGTACAGCTGGTAGGGGTCACCGTTGGGGTCGTTGACCTCCTTGCCGATGACCAGCGCGGGCTGTGAGCCCTTGTCGCCGCTGTAGACGATGCGGGTGTAGCTCTGCGCGGCCGTCGGACTGCTGTTCACGCGCTCGCGCAGGTCTTCAGGCACGCTCGTGTTCGGGTCGACACCACCGGAGGCACGCGGTCCGCGCCCCCCGCCGCTGTTGTCCCCGGCGGGCAGCGTCACCACGTCGAAGGCGCCCTGACCACCGCTGGAGAGCGAGGAGACAAGGTCACTCATCCACTGGATGACGTTCTGCGACGACCGCCCGTCCACCACCGTGGAGGGGTCCTCCCCGGTGCCGCTCGCCGCCTCGTCGGCCCGCTGCCTGGCGACCGCGAAACCCCCCGTGGCCTGGCTCTGCGACGCCTTCACCTTGGCGTCCAGCAGTCCGTTGCGCACCTGCCCGATGACCACGAAGCCGAGCAGCAGCACGACACCCAGCGACATCAGCAGGGTCGTGACCACCACCTTGAGCTGGATGTTGCGCCGCCACAGCCGCATGACGGGCAGCAGCGGACGCCGTACCCAGCGCATGAACAGCCGGAAGACCGGGCTGCCCTGGACTCCGCCCTGGAGCAGCCCGCCCTCCAGGAGCCGTCCCCAGCGGGAACCCGCCGCCTTCCGGCCGACAGGCCGCCCCGCGCGGGCCCCGGACCGGCCGGGCGCCGAAGCGGCACTGTCCTTGGACATGTCAGCTCGGCCCGGCCTTGTATCCGACTCCCCGGACGGTCACCACGATCTCCGGGCGCTCCGGGTCCTTCTCGACCTTGGAGCGCAGCCGCTGCACGTGCACGTTGACCAGTCGTGTGTCCGCCGCGTGGCGGTAGCCCCACACCTGCTCCAGGAGCACCTCACGGGTGAACACCTGCCACGGCTTGCGGGCCAGCGCCACCAGCAGGTCGAACTCCAGCGGTGTCAGCGCGATCGACTGCCCCTCGCGCTTCACCGAGTGCCCGGCCACGTCGATGACCAGGTCACCGATGGCGAGCTGCTCCGGCGCGGGCTCCTCCGAGCGGCGCAGCCGCGCCCGGATACGGGCCACCAGCTCCTTGGGCTTGAACGGCTTCACGATGTAGTCGTCGGCCCCGGACTCGAGCCCCACGACGACATCGACGGTGTCGCTCTTCGCCGTAAGCATCACGATCGGCACCCCGGACTCCGCCCGGATCAGCCGGCACACCTCGATGCCGTCCCGACCGGGCAGCATCAGGTCGAGCAGAACCAGATCCGGCTTGGCCTCCCGGAACGCTGCCAGCGCCTTGTCGCCGTCGGCTACGAAAGACGGCTCAAAACCTTCACCACGCAGCACAATGCCGAGCATCTCGGCCAGTGCGGTGTCGTCGTCGACGACAAGGACTCGTCCCTTCATAAACGACATCATCCCATTCTCATAACGGTGAAGGAGGTGCAGGTGAGCAGGCTCACTGGCCAGTGACGATAGTCGTATCGGGTCACTACTGTCTGCCCTGGACCGGATGTCACCGGCCCCTCTCCCCACGGCGCACCGCAGATCGAGGGGGCCCCGAGCGTTGATCCGGCCGGAATCAGGCCAAGATCAGGGCACCGCCGGCCCCTGGCGGACGGCCGCGCGCCGCGCCCCGTCGCACATCTCCGCCAGCGCCTCGGCGGTCACAGGCGACACCGCACCCTCCTCCGTGACGATCGCCGTGATCAGCTCGGGCGGCGTCACGTCGAACGCCGGGTTGTAAGCCTGCGTCCCCAGGGGGGCCACCGGTACCCCACCGCCCGCGCCCGTCACCGGCACGTTGGGCGCCGCGACCTCGGTCACCTCGTACCCGGGCCGCTGCTCCACCTCGATGGACGCCCCGTCCGGCGTCTCCGGGTCCACCGTCGTCACCGGCGCCACCACGATGAACGGAACATGGTGGTACCGCGCCAGCACGGCGAGCGGATAGCTGCCGACCTTGTTCGCCACCGAGCCGTCGGCCGCGATGCGATCCGCCCCGACCAGCACCGCGTCCACCTCCCCCGCCGCGAACAGCGAGCCCGCCGCGCTGTCGGTGAGCAGCGTGTACGCCATACCGTTGCGCGCCGCCTCGTACGCCGTGAGCCGGGCGCCCTGCAGCAGGGGACGGGTCTCGTCCACCCACAGCCGCCGCAGCTGCCCCACCCGGTGCGCGGCGAGCGCCACGGCGAACGCCGTGCCCTCCCCACCTGACACCAGCGAACCGCTGTTGCAGTGCGTGAGGATCCGATGCCCGCCGCCCGGCAGCAGCTCGTCCAGCAGCGCCAGCCCGTGCCCGGCCATCCGGGCACTGGCCTCGGCGTCCTCCCGGTGCAGCTGCCGCGCGGCCGCCAGCGCCGCCCCGGCGGCCTGCTCGGCGTCGGCCCCGTCGGCGAGCGCGGCGTCGTACGCGGCCCGTGCCCGGCGCACGCCGACGGACAGGTTCACGGCGGTGGGCCGGGCGCTTTCCAGCGCGACGGCGGCCTCGTCCACGCCGAAGCCGCGCGCGGCGGCGAGCGCGACGCCGTACGCGCCCGCGATGCCGAGCAGCGGCGCCCCGCGCACGGCGAGCGAACGGATCGCCTCCACCAGGGCGGAGGCGTCCGTACAAACCAGTTCGACCTCCTCGGCGGGCAACCGCGTCTGATCGAGAAGGACCACGACCGGTCCTTCGGGGGGTTCGTCCCAGCGGATCGCCGGACTACCGGTGGACTTGTCCTCGCCGGATTGCGCGTACTGATCAGCCATGCGGTCAGTCTGCCCGTTCCACGACGGACAATTGAAGGTGTGGCACCCATACCGCGGCCGGTCCCTGGGTGAACGCCCCATGGCACGATGTCTGCCAACCTGCCGCCGCGCCGGCGGACGGGCACTGTGAAGGAGCGACGATGAACGACACTCCGGGCTGGGCCTCGCCCGGATCCGCCCCGTCCAACGGGCAGGAGCCCGGCACGTCCGGCCCTGCCGAGCCGGCCGACCGGCCCGGCCCCGCGCAGCCCTCGCAGCCCGAGGACCAGCCAGGCCCCCAGACGCCGGAACCCGGCGCGAAGTGGTCCAAGGAACAGCCGCCACCCGCCCAGTGGTCCGCACCCACGGGTCCGCCGGCACCCGGTCAGACTCCCCCGCCCCCACCGCCCGATCCCGGCTGGGGCGGCCAACGGCCTCCCGGCGGTCACGGCGGCGGGTACGGCAACTGGCAGGGCCCCGGCGGCGGACACGCCGGTTGGGGCGGCCAGTGGGGCGGTCCGCCGCCCGCGGCCAAGCCAGGCGTGATCCCGCTCCGCCCGCTCGGCGTCGGCGAGATCCTCGACGGTGCCGTCTCCACCATGCGCACCTACTGGCGCACCGTGCTCGGCATCGCGCTCACCGTGGCGATCTGCACGGAGATCATCGTCATCCTGCTCCAGGGCCTCGTCCTGAACGAGCGGACCAGCACCGAGGCCCTCGAAGACCCCAACGCCACCCTCGGCGAACTCAGCCGCGCCCTCGGCGACGCGCTGCTCAGCTCCGGGGTCATCTTCCTGATCTCCCTGATCGGCACCGTCGCGGCGACCGCGCTGCTCACCACCGTCACCAGCCGCGCCGTCCTCGGAAAGCCCGTCACCACCCGTGAGGCCTGGCGCGACGCCCGCCCGCGCGTACTGAAGCTGTTCGGCCTGATCTTCCTGCTGCTCCTGATCGCCGTGGGCGTCGCCGTCCTGGGCGCCGTGCCCGGTGTCCTGGTGACCCTGGCCGGAGGGGGCGGCGCCGGCGCCGCGCTCACCGTCCTGGGCGGCCTGTGCACCGCCGTCCTGGCCCTGTGGCTGATGGTCCGCTTCTCGCTGGCCTCCCCCGCCCTGATGCTGGAGAAGCAGGGCATCCTGAAGGCGATGAGCCGCTCCGCCAGGCTCGTCCGCGGCTCCTGGTGGCGCGTCTTCGGCATCCAGCTTCTCGCCACGATCATCGCCAACATCGTCGCGGCGATCGTCGTCATCCCCTTCACGTTCCTCGCCGCGGCCCTCAGCGGCGACGGCGTCAACGGATTCCTCGAAGGCACCGGCGACTTCGGCTGGACGTTCCTGATCATCAGCGGGGTCGGCTCCGTGATCGGTTCCATGATCACGTTCCCGATCGCGGCCGGTGTCACCGTGCTCCTCTACGTCGACCAGCGCATCCGCCGCGAGGCCCTCGACCTCGAACTGGCCCGCGCCGCCGGCGTCCAGGGCTACGGCACCGGCACCACCAACCCCTCGCCCGGGAGCTGATGCGGTGCACCTCGCCGGGGGAGTCCTCACAGCTGCGCCACCGCTGCCACGCGCCGGCGAAGCCGCCGTCCGCGCCTGGCTGCGCGCCGGCGACCTGACGGCACGACCGCCGCACCGCACCGGCGGCACCTCCGCGCTGTCGCTGCCCGGCTCCGACGACGCACCGCCGCTCACGATCCCCCGCGACCCCGCGCGGGACGCGGCCCGCCGCGAGCTGTCCAAGCGCATGTACCACGAGGACGACCCCGGCCTGTTCCAACGCCTCCTCGACGCCTTCTGGGAGTGGCTCGGCAAGCTGCTCCGCCTCGCGTCCGACGCCACCCCCGGAGGCACGCTCGGCCTCCTCGTGGTCGTCGTCGCGGTCCTCGCGGTCCTGGGCGCCCTGTGGTGGCGCCTGGGCACCCCACGCCGCCGGCCCACCTCCTCCGCCGCCCTGTTCGACGACCGCCCCCGCAGCGCCGCCGAACACCGCGCGGCCGCCGAGGCCCACGCCGCCCAGGGCCACTGGAACCAGGCCCTCCAGGAACGCATGCGCGCCATCGTCCGCTCGCTGGAGGAACGCGCCCTGCTCGACGCCCGCCCCGGCCGCACCGCCGACGAGGCGGCCGCCGAGGCCGGCCGCGCCCTGCCCTCCCACGCCGACCGGCTGCGCGCCGCCGCCCGGGACTTCGACGACGTCACATACGGAGGCCGCACGGCCGCCGAACCGTCGTACCGCCGCATCGCCGAACTCGACCGCGACCTGGAGCGCACCAAGCCCCAGCTCACCAGCAGCAGCGCCCACAGCGCGGACACCAACCCCCGCCAGGGAGCCGCCGGATGACGACCGAGGCCAAGCTCCCCGCCACCTCGGCCTCGCGCACCCCCCGCCAGGTATGGACCCGCACGCGAGGCATCGCGCTGGCCCTCGTCCTCCTCCTGGCCGGAGCGGTCGTGATCGCCCTGGTCCGCTCCGACGCCAACCGCGGCAGCCTCGACCCGCGCTCCACCGCCCCCGAGGGCAGCCGTGCCGTCGCCGAACTCCTCGCCGACCGCGGCGTGTCCACCCGCCTGGTCACCACCCTGGAGGCAGCGCGCTCCGCGGCCGCACCCGACACCACCCTCCTGGTCGCCGTCCCCGACCTGCTGACGGGACCTCAAAAGACCCAACTGCGCTCCACGATGGCCGAATCCGGCGGCCGCACGATCCTCGTCGCCGCCGGCAGCTCCTCCGTCGAGCAACTCGCCCCCGGCGTCACCGCGGACCCCGCCACCAGCCTCCGGTCCACGCTCGAACCCGACTGCGACTTCCTCCCGGCCCGGCGCGCGGGCGCCGCCGACACGGGCGGCCTCCGCTACACCGCCCTGCACCTCGAAGCCGACGAGTGCTACCCGAGCCAGCGCCTGGCCAGCCTGATCCGCTTCCCCGAGGCCTCCGGGGGCGGCGACACCGTCGTCCTCGGCGCCCCCGACATCCTCTTCAACGACCGTCTCGGCGAGCAGGGCAACGCCTCGCTCGCCCTCCAACTCCTCGGCTCGCGCCCCCATCTGGTCTGGTACCTCCCCTCACTCACCGACGCCTCCACCCCGGACGACGAGCGCGGCGTCTTCGACCTGCTCCCCTCCGGCTGGCTCTGGGGCACCCTGCAGCTCTTCATCGCCGCAGCCCTCGCCGCCCTGTGGAGGGCACGCCGACTCGGCCCCCTCGTGCCCGAAAAACTCCCCGTGGCGATCCGCGCCTCCGAGACCGTCGAAGGACGCGCCCGCCTCTACCGCAAGGCGAACGCCCGCGACCGCGCGGCCGCCGCTCTTCGCTCCACCACCCGCACCCGCCTCGCCCCCCTGGTAGGTGTCCCCGTCGCCCAGGCGCACGCGCCCGAGGCCCTGCTCCCCGCGCTGTCCGCCCACCTTTACGGCGACGGACGGTCCCTGCAGCCTCTCCTCTTCGGCCCGCCGCCCGGCGACGACGCGGCCCTCATCTCCCTCGCCGACCAACTCGACGCCCTCGAAAGAGAGGTACGCCGTCCATGATGGACCCGACCACTGACAACGCCGGGCGGACCGGGGACCCGGGCAACGCCCGAGCCGCCCTGGAGGCTCTGCGCGCCGAGATCGCGAAGGCCGTGGTCGGCCAGGACCCCGCTGTGACGGGCCTCGTCGTCGCCCTCCTGTGCCGCGGACACGTTCTCCTCGAAGGAGTCCCCGGGGTCGCCAAAACGCTGCTCGTCCGCGCCCTCGCCTCCGCACTCGAACTCGACACCAAACGAGTCCAGTTCACCCCCGACCTCATGCCGAGCGACGTCACCGGCTCCCTGGTCTACGACGCCCGCACCGCCGAGTTCTCCTTCCAACCCGGCCCGGTCTTCACCAACCTCCTCCTCGCCGACGAGATCAACCGCACGCCCCCCAAGACCCAGTCGTCCCTCCTGGAAGCCATGGAGGAACGCCAGGTCACGGTCGACGGCACCCCCCGCCCCCTGCCCGACCCGTTCCTGGTCGCCGCGACCCAGAACCCGGTGGAGTACGAGGGCACGTACCCCCTCCCCGAAGCCCAGCTGGACAGATTCCTCCTCAAGCTCACCATCCCCCTCCCTTCCCGCCAGGACGAGATCGCGGTCCTCACCCGGCACGCCGAGGGCTTCAACCCGCGCGACCTGCGCGCCGCCGGCGTACGCCCCGTGGCGGACGCCGCCGTGCTGGAGGCGGCCCGCACAGCCGTCGCCAAGACCACGGTCACCCCCGAGATCACGGCCTACGTC
This sequence comes from Streptomyces sp. NPDC086077, assembly GCF_040686175.1. NCBI lineage: Bacteria > Bacillati > Actinomycetota > Actinomycetes > Kitasatosporales > Streptomycetaceae > Streptomyces > Streptomyces sp. NPDC086077. Next base: position 20,217 of record NZ_JBFBJT010000124.1, read on the forward strand.
GTCGACATCTGCCGAGCCACCCGCGAATCGCCCTCCCTCACCCTGGGCGTCTCCCCACGAGGCGCCACCGCCCTGCTCGCCACCTCGCGCGCGTGGGCATGGCTCACCGGCCGCGACTACGTCACCCCCGACGACGTCAAGGCACTGGCCCTCCCCACCCTCCGCCACCGGGTCCAGCTCCGGCCGGAGGCCGAAATGGAAGGCGTGACGGCCGACTCTGTCATCAACGCCGTCCTCGCCCACGTCCCCGTCCCCCGCTGATGGCACTCACCGGACGCGCCGCACTCCTCGCGGCCCTCGGCTCCCTCCCCGTAGGTCTGTGGGAGCCGAGCTGGACGGGAATCCTCGCCGTGAACGGCCCCCTGGCCCTCGCCTGCGCCTGCGACTACGCCCTCGCGGCGCCGGTACGGCACCTGGGCCTCACGCGCTCCGGCGACACCTCCGCCCGCCTGGGCGAGACGGCGGACGTCACCCTCACCGTCACCAACCCCTCCCGTCGTACCCTGCGCGCCCAGCTCCGCGACGCGTGGCCTCCCAGCACTTGGCAGCCGGGCACCGAGTTCGCTGCCTCCCGCCACCGCCTGACGGTCCCCGGGGGCGAGCGCCGCCGCATCACGACCCGGCTGCGCCCCTCCCGCCGCGGCGACCGCCAGGCCGACCGCGTGACAATCCGCTCCTACGGCCCCTTGGGTCTCATCGCCCGCCAAGGCACCCACGAGGTCCCCTGGACGATCCGTGTCCTGCCCCCCTTCACCAGCCGCAAGCACCTCCCGTCGAAACTCGCCCGCCTCCGCGAACTCGACGGCCGCACAAGCGTCCTTCAGCGAGGCGAGGGCACGGAATTCGACAGCCTGCGCGAGTACGTCCCCGGCGACGACACCCGCTCCATCGACTGGCGCGCCACAGCACGCCAGACCACGGTCGCCGTGCGCACATGGCGCCCCGAACGCGACCGCCACATCGTCCTGGTCCTCGACACCGGCCGCACCTCAGCCGGCCGCGTGGGCGACGTCCCACGCCTCGACGCCTCCATGGACGCCGCCCTGCTCCTGGCCGCCCTGGCCTCCCGCGCCGGCGACCGCGTCGACCTCCTCGCCTACGACCGCCGAGTACGCGCGTCGGTCCAGGGCCGCACGGCAGGCGACGTACTGCCTTCCCTGGTCAACGCCATGGCGACCCTCGAACCCGAACTCGTCGAAACGGACGCCCGCGGCCTCGCCGCCACGGCACTTCGAACTGCCCCTCGCCGCTCCCTCATCGTCCTTCTCACGACGCTCGACGCGGCTCCGGTGGAAGAGGGCCTGCTGCCCGTTCTCCCGCAGCTCACGCAACGCCACACGGTCCTGGTTGCCTCCGTGGCGGACCCTCACATCGCCCTCATGGCCACGTCCCGCGGAGACACGGAGTCGGTCTACGACGCGGCAGCCGCCGCCAAGGCCCGCTCCGAACGCCATCGCACCTCCGAACAGCTCCGCCGGCACGGCGTAACGGTGGTGGACGCGACGCCGGACGATCTGGCGCCGACGCTGGCGGACGCGTATCTGGCACTCAAGACGACGGGGCGCCTCTGAAATCTGAGAAGGGCCTTCAGACAGACTCACTGAAGGCCTTTCCAAGTACCCACAAAAACGCAGAAAACCCCGCATCCAAGGATGCGGGGTTTTCATCAAAGATTGTTCGGCGGCGTCCTACTCTCCCACAGGGTCCCCCCTGCAGTACCATCGGCGCTGTAAGGCTTAGCTTC
>NZ_JBFBJT010000125.1:0-21770 GCF_040686175.1 Streptomyces sp. NPDC086077
CGACAATGAGGCCGTCCGTGTCAGTCCCACCAGAGCACGACGAGAAGCTGCCGTTGGGATGCACCACGATAGAACTCGCGCAGGGCGTTGAAGCGCTGCCGGCCCCGTTCAGGGCCTGAAGGTGGCCTCGGTCGGCGGTGCGGGCCTGTCCGGCTCGACGTACTACACCAAGGGAGCCATCAGCGTGAAGTGGGCGGCCACCACCCCGTCCTCGCTCATCAAGAACTTCCAGCTGCTGGTCGACGCGAAGGCCGTCGCCACCACCTCCGGCACGGCCACCTCCGCGAATACGACCCTGATCCTGGGCAGCCACACCGTCGCGGTGCGGGCGGTGCACCAGTCCGGCAAGACCTCGACCACCGCCGCGCTGAACATCGTGGCGGAGACGACCGCACCGACCTTCACCACCACGCCGAAGCTCTCCCTGCGCACCGGCACGGCCAACACCACCGCTGTCCCGGTCGCTCTGACCTGGAAGGCCGCCGACGACAAAGCGCTGCGCGAGGTGAAGCTGGTGTCCCCGACGGCAGCCACCTTCGGGCCTGCCACCACCGCCTCCAACCGCACCACCAACTCCGGTACTGCCGCCACCTGGTCGATGCAGGCGTTCGACCACGCCGGCAACTACCGCACCGCCTCCGCCCCCTACACACCGGTGATCCTCCAGGAGACGTCAGCTGCCAAGTCCGTTAGCTGGACGACCCGTTCCTCCACCAGCTACCTGGGCGGCAAGTCGTACTCCAGCGGTTCCAAGGGCGCCAGCCTCACCTGGACCTTCACCGGCCGCTCCGCCTCCTGGGTGGTCTCCCGGGCCGCCACCTCGGGTCAGGCCTACGTCTACGTCGACGGCGTCAAGGTCAGCACGGTCGACCTGAAGTCCTCCACGACCCTCTACCGGCAGGCGATCTGGACGAAGACCTGGTCCAGCAGCGCCAAGCACACGGTCAAGATCGTCGTCGTCGGCACCAGCGGCCGCCCCACCATCACCACCGACGGCCTCGTCTACATCAAGTAGTCACCAGCCTGCCGCATCGAGGTCCCCTGCCCCGATGCGGCATGAGCTTGGCGTTTAACCTCGCGGGTCACTCCTCCTGCTGACCTGGGGTTCTTCCCAGGACAGCGGAGGCGGCCGCTCTCCACGCTTCGAGACGTGGTCGTCACAAGCGGCGAGGCCCTGGTATTCCCCCGCTCAACGGTCCGGCGCCAAGCCCAGCAGCGCAGGGAATGGCACGATGAGGTTCATTGGACGGTTTGGGCAGACCGCAAGGACGGAGCCCGGTAGTCGACCTGGCGCCTGCGGGGATGGTCCGGCGTTCCAGGCGGCGGCAGCGTCGCGGCTGGGGTCGACCTCGCGCCCGCGGTGCGCCGCCTGGACGAGGACGTGTCGGCCCCGCGCCCGCGTGGAGACGTGTGGACACCCGAGCCCGCAGGCGCAGCACTGCGCAGCGTTACTGCGTGCAGGGAGCGAACATGTGTCAGCGCGTTGTGATCCGTCGGCTATCCGCGCAGCGAATAGTGGACGCTGGTGGGCAGAGTCTTCCCGAGTTCCGCTGGTGTGGAACGAGCGCGGGATGCAATGGGCGCGGTGTGGCGAACGCCTAACACTCCCCGCCGGAGCAGGATCGAGGAGGATGCAGCCGGATGGCATCGGATGGACATGTCGGATCCTTCGGCGTCTTCGCAGGTGAGACGCGTCACTGAATTGGGTTCGAGTCCCACCCGCCCCACCAGTGCAGGGCTGTGACCTGCGGAAACGTCTCTTCTGAGGTGTGTCGGATCGTCAACTCGGGCTCATCGGACTGAATCCGCTGCTCGCGAGTTCGGCGGCGAGTCGAGGGGTGGCGGTATGCACCTGCGCTGCCCTGGGTGAATGGGTCGGAGCGTGGTGCGGGAGAGGCTCAATGGCGTCCCCATCGATGAGCCAGACGCGGAATTGAGGACGCTGTGAGGACACAGGTGTCGGGAAGGCTGGCTTCGAGGCCACCTCGTCGACCTCACTCAGCTGTGGCGGCCGGAGCGGCGGCCTGTGACATGGGTGCCGAGAGAGGTCTTAACCTGCGGTTGGCGCCGCGAGGGCGCATTCCACTCCCATGATGTTCCGGCATCGCGGTCAGCGCAGCAGGAACTGCACGATCGCGATGACGCCGACGAGGTGATGTCGCGAAGGGCGGTGGGCGGGAGGCGGCGCCGACGTCTCCGCCGATCTGCCCGCCGAGGGCGGAGCCGACGGCGATCAGCAGGACCGCCGTCCAGCGGAACTCGGCGACGAAGAGGAAGAAGCAGGCGGCGATGCCGTTGACGACGGTTCCGAGGATGTTCTTTTACGGCGTTGACGCGTTGCAGGTCCTCGTCGAGGAGCAGGCCCATCAAGGAGAGGTAGATGATCCCTTGGGCGGTGCCGAAGTAGCCGCCGCACCCGCTCGCGAGGGGCAGTCCGATCCGGTCCGCCGTGCGGGCGGGAGGGGGGCTGTTGATCATGCACGACCAAGCGTGTGGCGCAGCGTGCGCGCTCGGCATGTGGGCGGGAGTTGAAGATCCGCCCGGCATCCGACCAGTCGCAGCACTCTCGGCTGTTGTGCGTGACCGAGCCGGAGATCGTCCCGGTCTGCCAGGAGCTGGGCGTCAGCCAGACCGTATGGTGACGCTTGAGATCCTCGATCTGGTCGTCGAGCGCGACTCCGAGCTGCGTCACATCCTACGTTCTTCGTCTGCCGAGCTGCGCTCGTGAGGTAGGGCCTCCGTGCGGCTGTACCGGAGAGCGGCTCACACTGGAAGCGGCCGCTGCCGCATGCGTGACCCTGAGGCGCCCATGAGCGGTGGCCGATGTTGGTGATGTACCTTAGATATGTACATCGTGGATGCTGGAGGTCCTATGTCGGTGACACAGATCGATCTCGATGACGAGGCGCTTGCGGAAGCCATGCGGCTCATGGGCGCCACGACGAAGAAGGAGACCGTCAACGCGGCCCTGCGGGACTACGTGGCGCGGATCAAGCGGCTTGAGGCGGCCGAGAAGCTGGCCGCGCGGGGTGCGCGGGGTGAGTTCGAGCAGGCGTCGGCGGCGCGTGACGCGCAGAAGCGTGTGCGGCGAGCGGCCTTCGAATGATCACATACTTGCTGGACACTTCTGCCCTGTGGCATCTGTTCCGTATCCCGGGTGCGTTGCGGCCCTGGGAAGGACACGTCGCTGCGGGGGTGTTCCACATCTGCGAGCCGACGCGAGCCGAGTTTCTCTACTCGGCGACCAGTCCGGCTCACCGGGATGAGCTTGCGGAGGAGTTGGACGCTCTCTGCCTGCTCTCGCCGGTTCCGAAGAACGCCTGGCGCTGGGTCGAGACCGCCCAGTACAAGCTCACGCAGCAAGGCCAGCACCGGGCGGCTGGAGCGATCGACCTGCTGGTGTGCGCGACTGCGGTGCACCACGGGCATACCGTGCTCCATGTGGACAACGAGTTCGCAACGGTCGCCGCGGTGCTCAAGGAGGTCGAGCAGCGCGACGTGCGGACCTGACACTGCGACCGCAGCCAGCCGGCAGTCGTTTGCAGCAGCTCTTGGTCTGCCGCCAAGTTCTGGGCACGGTGTGTGAGTTGCTCGACGCGCCGTTCTGCGGCCGACGGCCGTGGACAGACTCCTTCGACAACGTCCTTGCTGTTGTCACCGCCGAGTGAAGAAGAACCGGGTCGAGCTGTGCTTCACCAGCGTGCCGAGGCTGCCCTCGAAGGCAGCCTCGGCAGGAGTCGAGGCGTGATCTGCGGAAGTGGTCATCCCAGAACAACGAGCCAGGGACCGCACATGGCCGGCCGGGTGAGTCCTAGAGGTTGTAGCCGCCCGACACCTCGATGTTCTGAGCGGTGACCCAGCGGCTCTCGTCGGAGACCAGTGTCCACGCTGACGCCGAGCTGGCGGCGCTCTTCGATTGCGAGGTGGGTGAGCGGCTGCTGGCGCGGCACTTCGTGTTCTACGACAACGACCAGCCGACGCAGATGAGCACCAGCTACGTGCGCTGGTCGGACGTCGCCGGGACCCCGGTCGCCGATTCGGTCAACGAGCCGTGGCCGGGCGGCACCCGCGCTCAGCTGGGCAGCCTCGGCATCCGCGTCATCCAGGTCACCGAGTCGTTCACCGCGGCCATGCCCAACGAGTTGGAGGCGGCGACGCTCGGCATCGGATCCGGCGTGCCCGTCCTGCGGTACACCCGTCGGCACATCGCCGACACCGGGCGGGTCGTGGAGGTGGCCCACCCGATCGTGCGCCGCGGCGACACCACCATCGTCGACTTCCGCATCGACCTCGACGACTGACCCCTGGACGCACGAAGCAGCTCCGCCATCCCGGAGTGGCGGGGCGGTTGCCCTTCTCGCTGTTGCACCTGCGGCGGCACACGGGGCAGCCCTGTACGCCGTGGATGGGAGGGGGTTCTCGGGGGCGGGATGCTCGATACGATCCGGGGACCTATTCACCAAGGGGGGAGCGTCATGGTGACGTTCAACGTGCGGCCGGACATCGATGCCGCAGCGGAGAGACTGTCCAGCACCTTCGGTGCGAAGCGGGAGATCGAGAAGCTCCCCGAAGTGCTGTGGGAGGGCGAGACGGTCGAGATGCTCGCAACCGGCCTGTACGGCAAGGGCAACGGCCTGCTGGCGATGACCAACTTGCGTCTCGTCTTCTACTTCCACGGGCTCATGGGACAGCGCGTCGAGGACTTCCCCTATAACCGGATCAGCTCTGTTCAGTGGGCGGGCGGGATGCTCATGGGGACGCTCAGCGTGTTCTCGTCGGGCAACCGGGCCGACATCAAGCAGGTGCCGAAGGACCAGGGGACGGCGCTGGCCCATCAGCTGCGGATGCGGATCGCTGCGGCCGGGGGGCCGGCCGCGCCGCCTGCTGCAGCACCGGTGCCGGCCGCCGGGTCGCAGGACATTGCTGCGCGGCTTCGCACCCTTGATGAGCTGCGAGCAGCGGGCGCGATCACGGATGAGGAGTACCGGGACAGGCGGGGGAAAATTCTGGACAGCCTGTAGGCCGTGACTCCCGGGCGAAGATCCGGCCGGTGCGCGGGGGGACCGAAGGTGCTCTCACTGCCTCACTGGATGCGTGCGGACCGTCATGGACGACCGGCAGGGTTCCGGGGCCGTGAGGACACCGCGGACCCGTCCTCCGGGCCGGCGCCCCGCGTCACCCACGAGGGTGGTCGTTCCCCTCGCTTCCCTGGGGCCACGCATGTCCGGGCGTTCGCCTGACGATGATGCGGGCGTGACCGCTCCGATGCTTCGCCCATGGGCCTTGGCACTGCTGACGTCGTCCACCCTGCTGATGCCCGTGCCCGCCCAAGCGGCCGCCCCGCCACGGCCGGTGACGGCGCCGGAGCGGCGTACGGACGCGTATCTCGACGCCGTCCGGGACGACCCCCGGCGCCTGGCCGAATTCTTCCGCCGGCTGCCCAAGGGGGCGGACCTGCACAACCACCTCTCCGGTGCGGCCTCCACGGAGTATCTGATCGAGCTGGCCGCCGAGGACGGGCTGTGCGTCGAGACCGCGACGACGACCGCCGTCGCCCCGCCCTGCGGCCCCGGGACCCGGCCCGCCGCCGACGCCCGCACCGACCGTGCCTTCCACGAGGCGATCCTCCGCGCCTGGTCCATGCACGACTTCCCGCCCGGCGGGAACGGCCACAACCACTTCTTCGCCACCTTCGGCAAGTTCGGGGCGGTCAGCGAGCCGCATCGCGGCAAGCTGCTCGCGGAGGTCGCGGACGACGTGGTGGCGCAGAACCAGTTCTACCTGGAGACCATGGTCACCCCGGCCGCCGCGGCAGCCGGGCGGCTGGCCGACGAGGTCGGCTGGGACAGCGACCTCGCGCGGCTGCACGGCAGGCTGACGGCCGGGGGCAGGCTGGACAGGCTGGTGGCCGAGGCCCGCGAGGAGGCGGACGGTGCCGAGGCCGAGTTCCGTACGGCCGCCCGCTGCGGCACCGGTCGTCCGCGGCCCGCCTGCGCGCTGCCCGTCCGCTTCATCTCCCACGTGCTGCGCGAAAGTTCACCGGAGCGGGTGTTCACCCAGATCGCCCTCGGCATGCGCCTGGCCGAACGGGACCCCCGCTTCGTCGCGGTCAACCTAGTCCAGCCCGAGGACGGGGAGGTCGCCCTGCGCGACTACCGCCTGCACATGCGCATGCTGAACCACCTGCGCGGCGTTCATCCCCGCGCGCACCTCACCCTGCACGCCGGCGAGCTGGCGCCGGGTCCGGTCAAGCCCGAGGACCTGACGTTCCACGTCCGGGAGGCCGTCGACGTAGCCGGTGCAGAGCGCGTCGGCCACGGTGTCGACCTGCTCCACGAGCACGACTGGCGGCGCACCGTCCGCACCATGGCCGCCCGCGAGATCGCCGTCGAGGTGCCCTTCACCAGCAACGCCCAGATCCTCGGGGTGCGCGGCGACGACCATCCGTTCGGCGCCTACCGCCGCCACGGCGTACCCGTCGTGCTCTCCACCGACGACCCCGGCGTCAGCCGCACCGACATCGGCGCCGAGTACCGGTACGCGGCCGAGACCTACGGGCTGTCGTACCCGGAGCTGAAGGACCTGGCGCGGGCCTCCCTGGAGTACGCCTTCCTGCCGGGCGGCAGCCTGTGGCGGGGCAGTCCGGCGCGGGAGGGGTACCGGCCCGTGGCCGCCTGCCGGGGGGAACGGCCCGGGTACTTCGCCCCCGGGCCTGGCTGCCGTCGGCTGCTGGACACCAGCCTCAGAGCCGGCCTCCAGTGGCGGCAGGAGGCCGCCTTCCAGCGGTTCGAGCGGGTGTTCGGCACCGGCGGCATGCCGGGGACGGGCTCGTAGGAGCCGTCTCATCGCCCCCGTCGCGCCAGCGCCTGGCGCAACGCCTCGCGTACCTCGCCGGGCGGAGGCGGACCGCCGCTCTCCGCGCCGCAGGTGATGGCCGCGGCGACCGTGTGGAGCTTGGTGTTGGACAGCTGGGATGCCTCCCGGAGGATGTGCCAGGCCTCGTCGGAGGTGCAGGAATGGGTGGCCATGAGGATGCCGCGGGCCTGGTCGATCACCGGGCGGGAGGCGATGGCCCGGCGCAGGTGCTCGATCTCCTCGCGCAGTTCGTGGAGCTGCTCCGCGCGCTCCAGGGACACGGGGGAGGGCAGTGGGGCGGGCGAGGGCAGGACCGGTGGGTTCGGGTCCACGGGGCGCAGGGGGTCGGAGGTGTCCAAGCCGATCAGCTCCAGGATGCGGCGCGGCTGGCCGTGCCAGTTGGTGGCGGAGACCGGGATCAGGTGCTGTTGCCCGTAGTCGCGCAAGGTGTCCAGGAACTGCCGTCCCGCCGTGTCCATGAAGATCACGCCGGCCATGTCCAGCTCCACCCGGCCGGTGCGGGCGGGCAGTTCGGCCAGCGCCTCGGCCAGGACGGCATCGCACCCCTGGACCAGCTCACCCCGCGCGCGGAGCACGGCCCGGCCGCCGCCGTCCGCGCTGCCGTCGATGGTGAGTGGATGCGACCGCTCCGCGAGAGAGGGTGGTGCCACTGAGGTCATGTCACCGCCTTCGTGGTCCCCGAAAGCCGTGGACGGCCGTCGACGTCCTGGTACGACGTCACTTCTGCCCACGGCTTTCACATTTCCCGATGTGGTGTGGAGCCCCCCGCCGCCCCGATGCTGAACGTGCGCCTTCCCGGGGTGCGGCGCCCTACACCCCCCCCGCCGCCCAGGTTCGGGGATTGACCGGAACGCGTCGGGGTACGAGCGACGATGTCCAGGAGTATGGGGAGTCGGCAGTGACCATCCGTTACCGCGTTCCGAACGGCTCCGGCGGCGCGGAGGCGCGGCTGACCGTCGCACCGCTGGCCGAGCGGTTCGGCGTGCGCGCGGTGGGGGAAGTGGGGCTGACCACGCGTCGGATCTGGGAACGCGCACTGGACGAAGTGGTGCGCAACGGCCGCGACGTGTGCCATCTGGAGCTGTCCGCCGTCACGTTCGTGGACGTCGCGGGCGCCGACGTGCTCGTGGACGCCGCGCGTCGGCTGCCCGTCGGCCGGCGGATCGTGTTGCACCGGCCGCCGCCCGCCCTGTGCCGGACACTGGAACTGTTCTGGCCCGATCTGTCGGCGATCGAGGTGACGACGTCATGAGTGCACCGGCCGAGTCCTCCGACTCCGTCGGGTCCCACGACACCGTGGGGTCCCACGACACCGTGGGGTCCCGCCACGCCCTGGAGCCCCACGACTCCCCCGGCCCTTCGGTCCGGCCCGAACCCTTCGCCCATCCCGCCCTGTTCTACACGGACGAGCGGGAGTACCTCGACGGTGTCCTTCCCTTCGTCCGTGAGGGGCTCGCCGCCGGGGAGCCGGTGGCGGTGGCCGTGCCCGGCTGGAACCTGGCCCTGGTCCGGGACGAACTGGGCGACCTGGCCGACGCGGTGCGGCTGCTCGACATGTGCGAGGCCGGGCGCAACCCCGGCCGGATCATCCCCGGTGTGCTGCGCGCGTTCGCCGACGCCCAGCCGGCCGGCCGCCGGGTGCGGATCGTCGGCGAGCCGGTCTGGGCGGGCCGCACGCCCACCGAGCACCCGGCCTGCGCCCAGCACGAGGCCCTGATCAACGCGGCGTTCACGGGCCGCCGGATGACCGTCCTGTGCCCCTACGACGCCGGCGCCCTGGACGACGAGGTGCTGGCCGACGCCTACGCCACCCACCCCACGGTCATCTCCTCGGGCCGGGAGCGGAGCAGCCCGGCGTACGACTGGGAAGGTGTGGTCGGCCGCTGCAACCGGCCCCTGCCCGTCGTACCGGACGCGTCGGCCTTCGCTTTCACCGCGGACACGCTGCCGGTGGCCCGCCACACCGCCACCGGGGAGGCGGCGCGGTTCGGGCTCGCCGGTACCCGGCTGGAGGACCTGGCGCTGGTCACCGCCGAGCTGACCACCAACAGCGTGGTGCACGGCGGCGGCTCGGGCGTGCTGCGGCTGTGGGCCGAGGACGGGCACATGGTGTGCGAGGTGCGCGACGAGGGACGGCTGACGGATCCGCTGGCGGGCCGCCGCCCGGCCTCCCGTGACCAGCGCGGCGGCAGGGGGCTGCTGCTGGTGAACATGGTCGCCGATCTCGTCCGGGTGCACACCGGCGAAGCCGGGACGACGGTGCGCTGCTGGTTCTCCCTCTGAAGCGCCTACGCCGGGGGCTGCTGGAGGGTGAGGATCGTGGCGCGGACCTCCTCGATGGTCGCGTGGAGCTCGTCCACGGCCCGACCGAGCTTCTCGTGGACGGCGCCCGCCTCGGCGCGGCGCTGCGCGCTCTCCAGCATCAGCGCGGTGGCGAACAGCCGTTGCACCACCAGGTCGTGCAGGTCACGGGCGATCCGGTCGCGGTCCTCGTAGACCGCGAGGCGGGCGCGGCTGTGCCGGGCGTCGGCGAGGACCAGGGCGAGCGCGGCCTGTGAGGCGAACTGGCCGGCCAGCAGCCGTTCCAGGGGTGTGTACGGGCGGTCGCCGCGCAGGCGGGGCAGGGCGAGGGTGCCGATCAGCCGGCCGCCCGACTGCAACGGCAGCAGCATGCTGGGGCCGAACCGGTGCCGTACCGGCGTGGTCATGCGCGGGTCGGTCGCCGAGTCGTCGACGAAGACAGGTTCCCCGCCGAGCAGTTGCTCAAGGACGGGGCTGCCGGGCGCGATGGTCGTGCCGACGAGGTCGGCGGGGTCCTCGTGCGTGGCGGCGACGATCTCCATGCCGCCCGTCTCGGTGGGCAGCAAGATGATGCCCGCGGCGGCGCCGGCGAGGAGGCGGGCCCGTTCCGCGACCGTCGTCAGGGCGTCGTCGGCGCTCTCGCCGCCGAGCAGCGCGGTGGTGACGGCGGCCGCGCCCTCGATCCAGCGCTCCCGCTGCCGGGCCGCCTCGTACAGCCGGGTGTTGCCCAGGGCGATGCCGGCCTGGGTGGCGAGGACGTGCAGCAGTTGCTCGTCCTCGGCGGTGAACGGCCCGCCGCCGTGCTTGCCGGCGAGCTGGAGGCGGCCGAACTCCTCGTCGTCGACGTGGATCGGTACGTCGAGGAGGGGAGTGCCCGGCGGTGGGGTGGGCGAACCCGTCCCGCGGATCTCGTCCAGGCCGTCGTGGCCGGGGTCGCGCGGGCGGAGGGCGGCGTAGCGGGCACCGGTCAGTTCGGCCGCGCCGTCGACGATGCGCTGGAGGGTGGCGCGCAGGCCCAGGTCGGCGCCGACGCCGAGGACGGCTCCGAGGAGGAGCGCGGGAAGGCGGGGGACGTCGGGCATGTCCGCCCCGGTGGCTCGTGGGGCGGCTCAGTTGCCCAGCGGGTCCAGCTCCAGCGGTTCGATCCGGCCCTCCAGCATGGTGCCTAGGCCCTGGACGGCGCACACGTCCGGCCGCTCGGCGATGTGCACCGGCATGCCGGTGGCCTGCCGCAGCATCTGGTCGAAGCCGGGGAGCAGGGCGCTGCCGCCGACCATCATGATCCCCCGGTCGGCGAGGTCGGCCACCAGGTCCGGCGGGCAGTCCCGCAGCACCTTGCCGATACCGTCCAGCACGGCGGTCAGCGGCGTCTGGATGGCGTCCCGCACGGCGGCGGTGTCGATCCGCACGCTGCGGGCGAGGCCGGTGGCGACGTCGCGTCCGTGGATCTCCGTGGAGGCCGGTCCCTGCGGGGTGAGGCCGTTGCCGGAGAGGGCGATCTGGAGGGGGCGGACCGACTGGCTGGGCAGCACGAGTTCGTGCTCGTGCCGCAGGTGCTGCACGATCGCGTGGTCCACCGCCTCACCGCCGACCGGGATCCGCACGGCGGTGACGATGGAGCCGAGGGAGAGCACCGCGACCTGTGTGGCCGCCGCCCCGCACACCAGCACCATGGTCGCCTCGGGCTGCTCGACCGGCAGCCCGCAGCCGACGGCGGCGGCGATGAGCGTGTCGACCAGCTCGACGCGCCGGGCCCCGAGGCCCACCAGCGTCTCGATGGTCGCGCGCTGGGCGAGCGGATCGGCGTCGTGCGGGGTGCAGGCGGCGGCCCGCAGCCGGGGCTTGCGGCGCAGGTGCCGGCGCATCTTGTCGCCGAGCAGATGGCGCAGCATCCGCTGGGCCATCTCGATGTCGACCACCGTGCCGCCGGAGACCGGCCGCACGACCCGGATGTAGTCCGGTGTGCGTCCCGTCATCTGCTCGGCGAGCTCACCGACCGCGATCAGCGCTCCGCTACGGGTGTTGACGGCGGCGGCGGACGGCTGGTCCACGACGAGCCCGGCGCCCCTGACGTACACCCGCGTCCGCGCCGCCCCCAGGTCGACGGCGAAGTGGCAGCGCCGCAGCTGCTCCAGACTGGCGGTCATGGCGGTCCTCCCGAGCGTACGAGCCGAGGTGCCGCCGGTCGGCGGGCCCTCTTCTGCATCGTGCGGGGGGTCGGACAGGGGCCGCCTTCTGGAGGGGGCCGGGCGGGGTGCGGCCGTACGGGTGGTCGTTCGGAGCGCCGCGCCCGGCAAGCTTGACGCGGACGGCGCCACCCCCCTGGGACGGGGAGGTGGCGCCGTCGTGGTGCTCGGACCGTCAGACCAGCCGACCGACGAGGTGGACGAGGCCGGCGAGGATGTCGGTGAGAAGGTTCATGAGCGTGCTCTCTCCTTGCGGTGCATGTGTGGGACCTGCGCTCCGCCACGGTCTGCAGCCCGTCGCTCGCGCACCGTGAGTATCGCCCCGGCGCGCCTGCCCCAGTCGCTCTCAGGAGTGACGATCACCTGTTCCAGGGAACAACTGCTCGCTTGTTCGGGCCACGCCCAGATCTGCCAAGTCCTGTGGACGAACACGGAGTTGGGCGGCCGTCGACTCCACCTCCCCCGGTGGCCGTTTGAGGATCGCGGCGGCCAGTTCGGGAGCTATGACGGAGAAGTAGCTGTCGGGCGTGGCCCAGGTGCTGCCCGGGGCGGCCAGGGCGAGCGCGCCGCCGGAGCCGCCCTCGCCGATCACCAGGGTCGTGACCGGGGTACGTGCCGAGGCCACCGCGCCGAACACGTCGGCGATCGCCGCTCCCGCGCCCTGCCGTTCCGCCTCCGCGTCGTTCGCGGCGCCCGGGGTGTCCACCAGGGTCAGTACCGGGATGCCGAGCCGGTCCGCGAGCCGGATCAGCCGGGCCGCGGTGCGGTAACCGGCGGGGCGGGTCGCCGCCCCGGTCTGGGCGGCGTACGCGACCGTGCGGCCCTCATGGACGCCGAAGCCGCAGAGCATCCCCTCGTCGGTGCCGCCGCACCGGTCGCCGCTGATCGCGACCCGCTCGGTGAAGTAGGCGTCCAGGTAGCTCCGCGCGCGCGGGCGCCGCGGTGCGCGGGCGCGCAGGACCGCCTCCCAGCCGGAGGCGGGCAGGCCGGTCTCGCCCAGGGGGCGGGGCGGTGGTGCCGGTGCGGTGGACGGGGCGGTCAGCATCCGGAGCCACCGCCCGAGCACCGGCCGCAGTTCCTGCGGGGCCACGACCGCGTCGGCGGCGCCCGCCGCCACCTGGGCCTCCGCCGTGTACGCCGCGGGGTCCGCGTCGGCCGGACGGACCCGGGAGCCCGCGAAGCCGACCTGGGCGCCGGGCAGCGCGAGGATCACGTCGGCGCCCGCGCCCAGCGTGGCCCAGCCGCCGCCGGTGGTGGGGTCCCGTACCACGGCGAGCTGCGGCAGCCCGGCCTCGCGGGTGAGCGCCGACTGCCGCGCCACGCGCTGGAGCTGGGTGAGCGCGACCATGCCCTCCTGCATGCGGCTGCCGCCGGTGGCGATCAGCGCGACGACCGGCAGCCCGTGGGCTCGGGCGTGGCTGTACGCCGCCTCCAGCCGGTCGCCGGTGCGTTCGCCGAGCGAGCCGCCGAGGAACCCGAACTCGAAGGCGATCAGCACGGCCGGGGTGCCTTCGACGCGGGCGGTGCCGCAGACGACGGACTCCTCCTCGCCGGTGCGCTCGGCGGCGCGGGCACGGGAGGCGTCGTAGCCCTGCCAGGTCAGGGGACCGTCGGGCCTGGACCGCCCGGCGGGGTGGGGAAGTTCGGTGAAGTCGTCGGTGACGACGGCGAGGGCCGCGCGGGCGGAGGGACGCTCAGGCATGGCTGCCCAGGGACCGCTTCATGATCTTCCCCATGTCGTTGCGGGGCAGCGCGTCGAGGTGGTGGACGATCCGTGGCCGTTTGTGCGGGGCGAGCCGGCGGGCGACATGATCGGCGAGTTCGTCGACGCCGGGCGGGGACTTCGGGTCCGCCGGGACGATCCAGGCGACGATCCGCTCGCCGAGGTCGGGGTCGGGCTCCCCGGTGACGGCGGCCTCCCGCACCCCGGGATGCTCCAGGAGCGCGTTCTCGATCTCGCCGGCGCCGATCTTGTAGCCGCCGCTCTTGATCAGGTCGGTCGCCTTGCGGCCGACGATGCGGACGTAGCCGTCGGGGTCGCGCACCGCCATGTCACCGGTGCGGAAC
Organism: Streptomyces sp. NPDC086077; assembly: GCF_040686175.1. Lineage (NCBI taxonomy): Bacteria > Bacillati > Actinomycetota > Actinomycetes > Kitasatosporales > Streptomycetaceae > Streptomyces > Streptomyces sp. NPDC086077. The sequence continues at coordinate 13,431 of NZ_JBFBJT010000125.1, forward strand.
CAGCCGTCGGCGGTGAAGGCGGCGGCGGTGGCGTCGGGGCGGTTGAGGTACTCGGTGAACACGTTCGGGCCGCGCACCTGGATCTCGCCCACGCTCTCGCCGTCGTACGCCGCGAGGGGTGTCCCGTCGTCCTCCACCAACCGCAGCTCCACGCCGGCCAGGGGGACGCCGACGGTGCCCGCACGGGCCTCGCCGTCCGCGCGGACGGCGGTGTTCATCAGTGTCTCGGTCATGCCGTACCGCTCGACGACCCGGCGGCCCGTGGCGGACGCGATCCGCTCGTGGTCGTGCCCGGGCAGGGCGGCCGAGCCCGAGACCAGCAGGCGCGCCCCGGCCAGTGCCTTGACCAGCTCGGGGTCGGCGGGAAGTGCCTCGGCGATGCGGTGGTACATCGTCGGGACGCCGAAGAGCATGGTCGCGCCGGACCCCAGCTCCCGGGCGACACCCTCGGGGCTGAACCGGCCGAGGTGGCGGACGGATCCGCCGCGCCGGAGCGGGCCGAGGATCCCGAGGACCAGTCCGTGCACATGGAACAGCGGCAGGCCGTGCACCAGCACGTCGTCGCCGGTCCACTGCCAGGCGTCGGCGAGCGCGTCGAGGGTGGAGGCGATCGCGCGGCGCGGGATCACGGCGCCCTTGGGCGGGCCGGTGGTGCCTGAGGTGTAGACGATCAGGGCGGGCGAGGCGTCGTCGGCGCGGTCCTCCGGGGCGGTGCCGGCTGCCCGCACGTCGACGTCGACCCGCGGCAGACGCGCGAGCGCGGCGGGGAGTTCGGCGCCTGGCGCGGTGAGTACGGCGTCCGGGGCGCTGTCGGCCAGGATGTGCCCGAGTTCCTTCTCGCCGGACTTCGGGTTCAGCGGCACCGCGGCCACCTGGGCGGCCAGGGCGCCGACCGTGGCGACGGCGGTCTCCAGGTCCGGGGTCGCCCAGACCGCCACGCGGCCGGCGGTGCCGATCCGTTCGGCGACGGCACCGGACGCCGCGGCCAGCCGCGCGTACGTCAGGGAGCGGTCGCCGAAGGTCAGGGCGGGCTGCTCGGCCGGTCCTTGGGCGAGGGCCGGGAAGAGTGGGGACACGCGGCGTACTCCTTGGTCGTCGTCGGGCGTGGGGCGGGTCGGGTGTCGGGTGTCGGGTGTCTGTTGTCGGTCGTGGTCGGTGCAGGTCGTCGGCCGTCGGTCGGCGGTCGTGGTCGGTGCAGGTCGTCGGTCGTGGTCGGGCGGTCGGGGCCGGTGGGTGGACATCCGTCGTGGTCGGTCGTGGTCCTGGCCGGGTTCGGTCGTCGCCGGTGGCCGCCGATGGCAGGGTGCCGTGGCCAGGTGGCCGGTGAGAGCTACCCGAAACCGGGCACGACCATCACCAGCCACACCACCGCGGGGACCGCCGCCACCACGATTCCTCCGTACACCATCAGCTGCCGGAAGAAACGTTCACGATCGACGTCCGGTGCCGCGGCCAGGACCAGCGCCCCGTTCGTGGAGAACGGGCTGACGTCCACGACCGTCGCCGACACGGCCAGCGCCGCCACCATGCCGACCGCCCCGATCTCGCCCTGCGCGAGGAAGGGGACCGCCAGCGGGATGAGCGCGCCCATGATGCCGACGGAGGAGGCGAACGCCGAGACGATCGCGCCGATGTAGCAGAGCAGCACCGCGGCCAGCAGCGGCACCCCGATGCCGCCGACGCCCTCGCCGGCCCAGGTGATGGTGCCCATCTCGTGCTGATCGGCGAGAAGCCGCCTGCCTGCGCGCCGTGCACGACCATCGCGCCCATCAGCAGGGGGCTGATCCCGTAGCGGGCGGCGAAGCTCAGGGCGACCGGCGCGACGATCGCGACGGCGGCGGGGCTGACCGCGCCGATGGCGGTGAGGGCGCCGGTGAGGGAACATCACCCAGGTCAGTTCGGGGGACATATGGGCTCCCGTCGTTGGGCCCCGGAGTGGACGAGTGGCTGAGCCAATTGATGTGGAGCGGCTGGCTGGCCAGCGTGGTGGCGGCCGCCGGGCGCGTCAAGGGGTCGCGCATGAATTGGCTGAGCCACTTATCCACTCGCCGGCCCGGTGCTACGCTCCCGCCGTGACCGACGCCCTGCGCCCGATGACGAAGCAGCAGCGCCTCTACGAGCAGGTGCTCGACCGGCTGCGCGACTACGTCACCGAGGGCGGCCTGCGCGCCGGCGACCGTCTGCCGCCGGAACGGGACATGGCCGCCCGGCTCGGGGTGAGCCGGGCGTCGGTGAAGCAGGCGATCGTGGTGCTGGAGGTGCAGGGCCTGGTGGAGGCCCGGCACGGCGGCGGCACGTACCTGGTGCGCGACACCCTCGACGTGGAGCCGGTCGAGCGGATGGTCGAACGCCGCCGGCGCCTGCCCGACGTGCTGGAGGCCCGCGAGGCGCTGGAGACCAAGCTCGCCGAACTCGCCGCCGAGCGCCGCGAGGAGGACGACCTGACGGCGATGCGTGCGGCGCTGGCCCACATGGCGAAGGAGATCGAGGAGGGCGGGCACGGCGTGGAGGGCGACCGCCTCTTCCACGCGGCGGTCACGGCGGCCGCGCACAGCAGCATCCTCGCGGAGTTCATGCGCTCCATCGCCGACCAGATCGCGGAGAGCCGTACCGAGTCCCTGCGCCAGCCGCACCGCCCCCACCGCTCCCTCGCCCAGCACCAGGCCATCCTGGACGCCGTCGAGGCCCGGCAACCCCGCCAGGCGGCGACGGCGATGCGCCGCCATGTCCGCACGGTCGCGAAGGTCCGCCTGCTGTCCTGGGACCCGGCCGAGGACCGCTGACCGTCCGGGTTGTTAGCCTGCGGGCGACCGGCTGCGGGAACGTGTGTGCCGGCCACGTCCGTACGAGGAGGGAAGACGTCGTGGTACGGATAGCCCTGGCCACCTGCCGTCCGGGTCCCGAGGTCAGCGCTGACCCGGATCTGTCGGTGCTGGTGGCGGCGTTGGAGGAGGCGGGGGCCGACGCGGTCGCCGTCGAGTGGGACCGGGACGGCGTCGACTGGGGCGGGTTCGATCTCGTGCTGATCCGGTCGACCTGGGACTACAGCTGGCGGGCCGGGGAGTTCCTGGAGTGGGTGACGGCCTGCGGGAAGGTCACGCGGCTGGCCAACCCGGCGGACGTGGTGCGGTGGAACACCGACAAGCGCTACCTCGGGGAACTGGCGGCGGCCGGGGTGCCGGTGGTGCCGACCCGGTATGTCGCGCCGGGTGAGGCGGCCGAGCTGCCGCGCGAGGGTGAGTTCGTCGTCAAGCCGACCTCGGGGGCGGGAGCGCGGTTCGCCGCCCGGTACACGCCCGGCCAGCACGAAAGTGCCGTACGGCATCTCGATCGCATGCATGCCGAGGGCTTCACCGCGATGGTGCAGCCGTACGTCGCGGGCATCGACGTCAGCGGGGAGCGGGCGTTGCAGTTCTTCGGGGGCCGCCTGCTGCACGCCAGCCGCAAGGGTGCCGTGCTGGCGCGGGGAACGGCGTACGACGAGCGGAAGGTCGCCCATCCGGGGCTGCGGGTCTGGGCGCCGACGCGGGAGGAACTGGCCGTCGCGGAACGGGCCTTGGGTGCCGTGCCCGGTGCTCCCGAGCTGCTGTACGCCCGCGTCGACCTGGTCGACGGGGAGGGCGGGCAGCCGCGGGTGATGGAGCTGGAGCTGGTCGAGCCGAATCTGTTCCTGTCGCTGCACGCCGCTTCCGTGCCGAGGGTCGTCGAGGCGGTGCTGGCGGCGGCCGGGCGGTGACGGGGTGACCTGGGGCGTGCCGGAGCAACGGCCGGCACGCCCGGTCCGGGGGTTCACAGGACCCTTCGGCCGCCGATCATCGTGCGCTGGAGCAGGCCCCACGTGAACTCCGCCGTCACCTCGTGGCGCCGGCCGTCGGTGTCCTGGGCGCCGAACGCGAGGCCCCAGCGCGTGGGGGCCGTGCCCTCCAGGGGACGGGCGGGGGCGAAGGCGCGGGCCGCGTCGTCGACCGTGCAGGACCACGGGTAGAGGTCCTCCACCGTGTGCAGCTCGGCGGGCTTGGCGTCGGGGGCGCGGACCAGCCATTCGTTCCAGACCGCGCCGCCCGGGGCGAGCAGCACCTCGAAGCGCAGGTCGGGCCAGAGGGGGACCGGCCACTGCCAGGCCTCGCAGTCCAGGTCACCGATGCGGCGGGTGGTCGTCCACTCCGGTGCGCCGAGGATCGCCCGGTGCCTGCTCTGGGCGGCGCGGACGCGCGGTGAGCGGAGCAGCATCTGCCAGCGCCGGTTCGCGTCCTGCATACGGTTGACGGAGACGCCCAGTTCTCGGCGGGCGTCCTCGACCAGGTCGGCGTTGTGGTCGGCCATGCGGCGCAGCAGGACCACTTGGAATTCGACGGGGGTGAAGGAGCTAGTGGGGTTCTCTGCGGAGGACGGCATGCGGACCATCGTCGCCCATACGGGGCCTTCCAGGGCGCCGTCCGTCCGGAAGGAACAGTACGGAGTTGACGTATCTGATCCGGTCGTGTAATGGGAGTACGCGCCGCACCAGCCCGTGCGAGGCGACGTGCGAAGTGGCTGCCTGGTGTGCCTCCAGGGGGAAGTCGGCGAGGGGGATCCAGTGGTCCCCGGGGAGCACCCAGCCGTCATATCCGAGCAACCCCAAATACGTCAGGACGGGCGAGATCGGCTGGATGCGGGACTCCAGTTCGACGAACAGGGCCGGGCGGTCGCGGGTCAGCAGGGCCGTCCCGCCGCGCAGGACCGCCAGTTCGCTGCCGTCCACGTCGATCTTGATGAAGCCGACGTCCCGCAGGTTCAGCTCGTCCAGCACGACGCGGCGGACGTCCACGGCGTGGGCGTGGATGTCCCGCCGGACGAGGGACGACACGCCCCGGTTCCCGGTGTCGTCGGCCGGTAGCCACAGGCGGGCCGTGCCGGGGCGGTCCGAGGCGGCGGCCTGGATCACCCGGACGTTGGGCGGGGCGGTCGCCGTGAGCAGGCGGGCCAGGTGCGGGACCGGTTCGACGGTCACCACCCGGCGGGCGTGGCCGGACAGGCGGCGGGTCCAGGGGCCGTACCAGCCGCCGACGTCCACCGCCGTGCCGCAGCCGGGCGGGCACAGGTCGGTGATCCTGGCCAGCTCGGGTTCGAAGCGGGGGTAGACCGCGCGGGCGGTCGCCGCGACGAGGCGGGCCGGCAGGAAGGGCGCGAGGCGGGCGGCGAGCGTGGTCATGGGGGCCATCCGTTTCCGGTCGTGGGGGCCTGGGACGCCGAGTGGTCCCCAGGCCTTCCGTCAGGGGGCCAGGCGCTTGAGGAACTGCTCGTGCTCGTGGTCGGAGACCTGCTCGCCGGACGAGGGCAGCAGTTGGGGGATGCCGTCGACGATCGGGTAGCGGCGGCGCAGGCGCGGGTTGTAGAGGGCCTGGGCAGAGGTCACGGACCCGTCCGGCGGCAGCAGGTGCAGAGGGCCCTTGTCGAGCGGGCACGCGAGAATCCTCAGCAACTGTTCGTCGGGGCCGGTGGAGGAGCTCATGGCGGGGTCAACTCCTTGACTGGCGTCGGTGCTTGGGGAGCCTTGTCATGCTTGGGCATGATCAGCAGCACGGTGACCGCCAGAGCCGTGCCCGCGAGGCGCAGGCCGAGTCGCAGCGGGTCGTCCGGCAGCGCCTCGCCGAACGACAGCGTGCCGAGCACCGCCGTGTACAGGCAGGTCACCGTCGTGCACACCGGCACGATCAGCGAGGCCCGGCAGCGTTGCAGCGCCGCCTGCGACATGACCAGGCCGAACGCCCCGGTGAACACCAGCAGGTACGGATACGGCGAGCGCAGTACGCCGAGCAGCGCGCCGCCGACGTCACTTCCCGTCCAGTAGCCGGAGACGCCCTTGATGGCGAGTGAGCTGACCCCGTAGAGCAGGCCCACCGCCACCCCGTACTCGACGCCCGTCGTCGGCATCCGGTGCCGGCGCATGGTGCGGCGCTCGGCGGCGCGGTACAACCAGACCCCGCACGCCAGCGACGGCACGCACAGCAGCCAGACGAGCGGGTAGGGCGCCGCTCGGCCGACGGTGTCCGAACCCTCTTCCAGGGAGAGGACGACCATCAGCAGCGCGGCGAGGATCGCGGCGAGCGCGTACCGCTCGCGCCCGGTGGTCTCCTCGCCCAGCAGCCGGGCGGACAGCAGGACGAGCAGGACCAGGCCGGAGACGAAGATGCCCTGCGCGGCGGCGATCGGAAGGGTGCGGTAGACGACGAGCTGGGCGGCGAATCCGGCCCCGAGGGCGAGCGAGCCGCCGATCCACAGCGGGCTGCCGAGCACCAGGCGCAGCAGGCGGCCCGGGCGGCGGACGGTGACCTCGGGCAACGCGGCCAGGGCCCGTTTCTCCAGGACGAACCCGCTGCTGTACAGGACGTTCGCCAGCAGGGCCGCGGCCACTCCCCACCACACGGCCTACGTCCTTCGCGCGTGCAGCAGCAGGATCGAGGCCAGGGGCGGCCGGGCGCAGGCGAGACGGTCCAGCGCCCGCAGCGGACGCGGCACGCCGTGGAAGGGGGCCCCTTCGAGCCGTACGACCTCGAAGCCGGCCGCCGCGACGAACTCCCGCAGCGCGCGGGCGGTGTACAGCCGCAGATGTCCCACCACCTCCCGCCCCGGGCGGCCGTGGACGGCGCGCAGGCTCACCTCGGAGAAGACGGGCTGGACGCCGGCGAACAGGAGAACCCGGTTGTACCAGGCGGCGAGGTTGGGGGTGGAGAGCATCAGGTGGCCGCCGGGGCGCAGCACGCGGCGCAGCTCGTCGAGGGCCGCGTCCGGGTCGACGAGGTGCTCGATCACCTCGCTGAACAGCACGGCGTCGGCGGCAGCCGTACGGAACGGCAGTCCGCCGTCGGTGAGTTCGCCGCGGACGGCGTACGCCAGGCGGGGGCGGGCCCGGGTGAGGGCGTCCTGGGACCAGTCGACGCCGATGACGCGGTGGCCGGTGAGCAGGGGGGCGGCGGTCGCCGCGGCGGTGCCGTCGCCGCAGCCGATGTCGAGGACGAGGCCCGGCGCGGTGCTCCCGCTCAGGGCGGCGGCGAGCATGCGGGCCTGGCGGAGGCTGCGGGGGGCTCCGGAGGCGACCGGGACGGCGGGGTTCTCGTAGAAGTCGCGCAGACCCCCCGGCGGTGCGGTGGTCGTCATCGGGGAGCCTCCGTCGCGTGCAGGTGGTGCTCGAACAGGTCCCGCAGGTGCGCGCCGTCGCCGCGCCCGAGGAGGGCGTGCGACCAGCGCACGGCCAGATGGAGGCGGCCGGCGGTGGAGGCGGTGGTGAACGTCAGGCCGCGGGGCATCCGGGCCGGCGCCGAGAACCAGACCGCGTGCGCGCGGCCGGCCACGTCGCCGAAGTCCAGGGAGTACGGGATGCGGCCGATGTTGCTCAGCAGCGTGGTGGACGTCCAGGGGGCGGCGGCCCGGCGCAGCGCGCGGGCGAGACCTGCGCGCCAGGGGACGGGCAGGACGGGCGCGGTCAGGAGGGCGGCTCCGTGGCCCAGTTGGGGGCGGGGCAGGGACTTCAGGGCGCGGGTGCGGGTGGCCGTGCGGTGTAGCAGGGCGGCCATGTCGGCCGTGGCCCGACCCAACTCGTCGGGAGTGAAGGGGACTTCGACCAGGCGGGTGCCGTTGCCGATGGGCATGGTGGTGTCGCGGGGGCGGTCGTCGACCGGCATGGTGATGCGCAGGGGGCGGGGACGGGCGCCGTGCTCGCGGTTCCAGTGGGCGACGGTCAGGGCGGTGGTGACCATGAGCTGGTCGTTGACCGTGTAGGGGGAGCCCTTGGGGCGGTGCGGCAGGGGGAGTTCGGTGACGAGCACGCCGTTGCCGGGGGAGGGGCCCGGCGTGCCGGGGGCCACCCTGGCCGGTGGGGACCAGTGGGAGGGGGCGGCCTCGGCGGGCGGTTCGGCGGTCGCCGTGCGGACGGGCGGGGCCGTCGGGGAGTTGTCCTTGCCGCCGTACAGCTCCGCCGCGGTGGCCAGGACGCGCAGGCAGGCAGGGCCGTCGAGCGCGGTGTGGTTGACGGTGACGACGAGGGCCGTGCCCTCGTCGGGCAGGGCCGCGACGACCTCCAGGCGGATCGGCGGGGACAGCGAGAGCGGTGGCGCCTGGGTCAGGGCCCGCGTCCTCGCGTCCCGCAGCGCGTCCCGCCCCGGCTGCGCGAAGCTCACCACCTCCACGTCCGGGTCCGCCGTCAGCTCCCACTCGTAGCGGCGCCGCCACCAAGGGCCGGGGGCCTCGCGCATCAGGGCACGCGGGTGCCGGTGCAGGGCCTCGACGAAGGCCTTGCGCAGGCGGGTCGGGTCCAGCGGGCCGGGCAGGCGGACCTCGATGTGGACCGTCTCCGGTTCGCCG
>NZ_JBFBJT010000126.1:0-21754 GCF_040686175.1 Streptomyces sp. NPDC086077
CCCCGGTGATCTTGACGTCGGACGCCTCGATCGGAGCGGAGTCGCCGAGGGCGTCGTAGCCCGTCACCGTAAGACGCGCGTCCCTCCCGGCGCCGTCGAGCGCCACCAGGCTCCTGCTCGGCGCGATCCGCACGGCGGGCGCGAGTACCGTCAACTCGGTCCGGCCGTCGGACCGGTGACCGGAGGACGCCACCACCTGGGCGGTTCCGGAGCGCCGTCCGGTGAGGACGGCGGTGCCGTCCTTGCGGGAGTCGACCGATACGCGGCCACCCTCGCCGCGCCACTGCACCCGTCCGGTGGGCAGCGGTGCGTAGGTTTCGTCGTGGGCGAGCGCCCGAACGGTCCGGCGCAGGCCGGGGAAGACCTTGTCGGAGCCGTCGGCTGACAGGGTGGGCAGCACGCGGAAGCCGCGTACCGTGCCGGACCCGGGGGCCGCGAACAGCCCGAGCCCGTTGGCGACCTGCCGCTCCGAGCCGTCGGAGGGGCTGTTGACCAGGCCGGTCGTGCTCTCACCCGGCAGGCGGGCGGCCATGGTGGTCGAACCGCCGCCGTCCATGTTCAGGGCGTTGGTGGCGCCCAGGCCCTTCATGAAGGCGCCGAGTTCGTTGAGGTCCATGCCGCGGCTGTCGGTCTGCTTGCCGTCGATCGCGACCAGGTACATGGTGCGGCCGTCGGCGGAGAACCCCACGCCGGTCCGCGAGGTGGCGGTGACCGTGTCGCCGTCGGTGAAGCGCCGCACCACGCCGTCGGCGACCAGCACCTGCCCGCCGCCGACGGCGACCGCCACCTCGCCGAAGTCGGCGCGCGGGTGATACGTGACCTCGACGGAGTCACCGGGCACGAGCCCGGCCAACGCGTCGGCGCCCGCTTCCCGTCCGAGCAGCACGCTGACGCCGGCGGGTATCGGGGCGCCGCTGACAGAGGTGCGCACGTCGGTGACCTTGCCGTCGCGCAGCCAGACCTCGGCAACCCGATCGGCGCCGCCCACGGGCTTGGTGCGCGGCGAGGGCCCCCACTGGTCGGTGAACAGCCCGATGCCGCCGGCCGCCAGGGTCGGCGAGTTGACGCCGGACAGCTTCAGGTTCCGCGTACCACCGACGGTGACCTGGCCCTCAAGGAACACCTGGGCGAGCCGGCCGATGCCGTCCGCCCCGATGGCGACGGTCTGGCTGCGGCCCTCGGTGGGCGAGTTGACGAGACCGTCCTTGCGCGACACCGCCGCGCCGATGGGTGCCTCGGTGTCGTTCATGTCGAAGTAGTCACCGTTGATCGCGGCGACGGCTCCAGTGCGCTCGGCCTGTTCGGTGACCCGGGACTTGCCCGTGACCGTGCCGGAGGAGATGTGGTCGACACTCAGCCGGTCGTCGGCCAGGTCCGCGACGAGCACCTGGCCACGCACCCAACCGTCCTTCCCGAACCGGTCGAACCGGGTCAGACTCAGACCGGGCGCGATCGGTGTGCGGTTCTCACTGGTGACGATGGACTGCCCGGGGGTGCTCGGGATCAGGTGCGAAGCGGCATCCGAAGCCGGTGCGTCGCGGGGAGCCGATACCAGGGCTTCGGGAGTCAGCGCCTGGGCGGTCGTCACCATCCCTGCGCCGATACTGAGCGCTGTGGCAAGGGCGAGGACGACGGAACCCCGCCGTGCTGCGGCACGCGATCGCGAGCCGGCGGGGTCAAGAAGGAACGACACTGGCTGACTTCTTTCGTTTTCGTGCTGAAAGTCGTGGTCAGCGCTCAGTCGACGCTCCGTGGATGTTGAGGCGTCATGAAGTATGTGACGGTCAGTGATGCACGGGGTGAACACTGCGGCACACACCCGCTGCGCGGGGCGTCGATGGTGTAGGCGGCGAGTGCCCGGCAGCCGCTCCGCTCAGGAGGACTCGCGGACGACCAGTTCGGTGGGCAGGACGACCTGCCGCCTCGCCACCGCGGAATCGGCGATCTCCTCCAGGAGGATGCGTGCGATGGTCGAGCCGATTTCCTCCACCGGCTGCCGGACGCTCGTCAGCGGCGGATAGGCGTAGCGGGCGATGTAGGAGTCGTCGAAGCCGACGATCGCGACGTCCTCCGGTACGCGCCGTCCCTGACGCCGCAGTTCGAGCATGGCACCGGCCGCCATGACGTCCGACGCGGCGAACACGGCGTCGAGGTCAGGCGCACGTTCAAGCAGCGAACGCATGGCGAGCCTTCCGCCGTCCTCCGTGAAGTCGGCCGTCGCGATCACTTCCTCGTCGGGCGTCATGCCCGCCTCTTCGAGAGCGATCTTCCAGCCCCGCAGCCGGCTGCGGGAGACATCCATGTCGAGGGGCCCGGAGATGGTGGCGAGTCTCGTCCGGCCTCGGCCGATGAGGTGTCGTCCCGCCTCCTTCGCACCTCCCAGGTTGTCCGAGACGGCATGACTCAGGGATTCCGCGGGCGAACGGCGGCCCGCCAGCACCGTCGGCAGGCCCATGCCCTCCAGTATTCCGGGCAGCGGGTCGTGTTCGTGCACCGAGACCAGCAGGACGCCGTCCACCCTGCGCTCCGCGACACTGTCCGTGAGCCGGTCCCGCTCGCCGCTGTCACGGACGAGCATGAGCTGGAGTTGCGTGCCCGTCGTCGCCAGCACCGTGCTCACGCCCCGGATCACTCCGGCGAAGTACGGCTCGGCACCGAGCCTGCTCTCGGACTCGGGGATCACCAGCGCGACGGAGTTGGTTCGCCGCGTCACCAGGCCTCGCGCGACGGAGTTGGGTACGTAGTTCAGCTCCGCTATGGCTGCGAGCACCGCGGCCTTCGCCTCGTCGCTCACGAGCGTCGAACCGTTGATGACCCTTGACACCGTCGTGCGCCCCACGCCCGCCCGCGCCGCCACGGTTTTGATGGTCGGCCGCTGCTGTGCCCCCACGTCCTTCTCCTCGTCCGGCCCCGGTCGCACGCCGGTTCGCCTGCGCATTGTGCCAGAAACCTCCGGCGGTCAACCGGTGCGCGGCGTCTCCGCCGAGCCCTCACTGTGAGGACAACGTTCAAGTTCTTGACACAAGCCTCGTTCAAGCGCGAGTCTTCCGGCACCCGTTGGGCACGTTCCCACCCGTGTTTGGGAACGTGCCCACCCCTCACTCCGGCCGGTCACCCCAGACGACCGGCCCGTACTCGGTGCGTCGGCGCCGCCGCCTGAGAGGACACACTCATGAAGGTCACCCGGAAGCTGTTGCGTACGAGAGGCTCAGCCGTCATAGCGGCTGTCACCGCGCTCGGCCTGCTCACCGCGTGCGGAGGCAGCGACTCCGGTGGGACGGGAGGCGGCGTCAAGGACGGCAAGACCACCATCACCATGGGCCTGTTCGGCGTCATGGGCTTCAAGGAGACCGGTCTCCTCGAGGAGTACATGAAGCTCAACCCGAACGTCCGGATCGAGGCCGAGGTCGCGGGTGACGAGCAGACCTACTACACGGCCCTGCAGACGCACCTGGCGGCCGGCAGCGGCCTGAAGGACATCCAGGGCATCGAGATCGGGCGGGCCAAGGAACTCGTCGACACCCAGGCCGACAAGTTCGTCGACCTCTCCAAGGTGTCCGGCAACGACCACTTCCTGCCGTGGAAGTTGAGCCAGGTCACCGGTAACGACGGCAAGGTCATCGGGCTCGGCACGGACATCGGCCCCATGGCTGTCTGCTACCGCAAGGACTTCTTCGAGAAGGCGGGCCTGCCGACCGACCGCGAACAGGTCGCCAAGTTGTGGGACGGCGACTGGGCGAAGTTCGTCGCCGCGGGCAAGCGCTTCAAGAAGGACTTCAAGGGCGGCGAGGTCGCCTTCATGGACAGCTCCAGCGGTCTGTTCAACGCGATGATCTACGGCAACTCGCAGCAGTTCTACGACAAGGGCGGGAAGCTGATCTACCAGGACAGCCCCGTCATCCAGGAGGCCTGGGACCTCGCTTCCGAAGCCGCGGCCTCGGACCTGACCGCGAAGCTGCGGCAGTTCCAGCCCGGCTGGGACCCGGGCCTCGCCAACAGCACCTTCGCCACCACGGTGTGCCCGGCGTGGATGCTCGCCCACATCAGCGAGAAGGCCGGCCCCCAGAACAAGGGCAAGTGGGACGTCGCCAAGGCCCCCAAGGGCGCCAACTGGGGCGGCTCCTTCCTCGGCGTCATGGAGAAGAGCCCCGTACAGGAAGAGGCGACGAAGCTCGTCGCCTGGCTGACCGCTCCCGAGCAGCAGGCCCGCCTCTTCGAGAAGATCGGCAACTTCCCGTCCTCGCAGAAGGCACTGGAGGCGCCGCAGGTGACGGACGCGAAGTCCGAGTACTTCAGCGACGCGCCCATCGGCCAGATCTTCGGTGCCGCCGCGCAGGAGATTCCCGACGAGCAGGTGCTGGGCCGCAAGGACGGAACGATCAAGGACATCTTCTCCCAGGGGCTGACCCTGATCGAGTCCCAGAACCAGAGCCCCGAGAAGGCTTGGGAGACGACCGACGAGCGCATCAAGAAGGCCGTCGGCTGACCCTCCCCCACAGCTCCGGCGGGCGGAGACGCCTCACGCCTGCGCGACGCCCGCCGGAGTACGCCCAGCCCGCACACCGTCACGCCTAAGGACCCCTGGTGGCCACTCAGACCTCGACCGCGGCTGCCGGCCAACAGCCCACCAAAGAGCCGGCCGGCCCTGCCCGACCTACCCAAGGGCGTCAGCGGAGGCGGATGAACAGCCGGTGGAGCGCGCTGCTCCACCGCCTGGACGTGAACGGGGCGCCCTACGCCTTCATCGTCCCGTTCTTCATCGTCTTCGCCGCCTTCAGTCTGTACCCGCTCATCTACACGGCCTGGATCTCGTTCCACCGCGCCGAACTCGCCTCCATGGACATGATGGAGTGGGTCGCGCTCGACAACTACACCGCTCTGGCACAGGACGACCGCTTCTGGAACGCCCTGGCCAACACCTTCACCATCGGCGTCCTCTCCGCCGTCCCGCAACTGCTGATGGCGCTCGGCCTCGCGCACCTGCTGAACTACCGGTTGCGCGGATCCACCTTCTTCCGGGTGGCCGCCCTGACGCCCTACGCGACGTCGGTGGGTGCCGCGGCCCTCGTCTTCACCATGCTGTTCGAGCGCGACTTCGGCATGATCAACTGGCTGCTGAGCCTGGTCGGTTTCGACAACATCGACTGGGAGAGCAACAAGTGGGCCGCGCAGATCGCCATCTCCACGATCGTCATCTGGCGCTGGACCGGCTACAACGCCCTGCTCTACCTCGCCGCCATGCAGGCGATCCCGCTCGACCGCTACGAGGCCGCCGCGATCGACGGGGCCTCGCGCTGGCAGCAGTTCCTCAAGGTCACCATTCCCGGCATCCGGCCCACGATCGTCTTCACGATCGTGCTCTCCACCATCGGTTCCACCCAGCTCTTCGGTGAACCCCTGATCTTCGGCCAGGGACCGAACGGCATCACCGGCGGAGCGGACAACCAGTACCAGACCCTCGGACTGCTGCTGTACGAGGAGGGCTGGAAGAACTACCAGATGGGCCGCGCGGCCACGGTGGCGTGGGCGATGTTCCTGCTGCTCATCCTCATCTTCGCTGCCCAGCGCCTGCTCAAGCGGCGCTCCGCGCGCTCGTCCTGACCAGGAGATGCCGACCATGACCACGAACACTCTCCGGGCCGGCCGGGACGTGACCGGGACCGTGCCCAGCAGGCGTCGCCTCCGGCTGCCCAGGGCGATCGGCGCGGGCCGCCAGCACCACGCGGGCCCCGTCACCTACATCATGCTCATCATCGCGGCGGTCACCTCGATCTTCCCGCTGTACTGGACGATGGTGGCGGCCTCCTCCGACAACACCCGTGTATCGCAGACGCCGCCCCCGTTCCTGCCCGGACCCCACCTCTTCGAGAACCTCGGAAGAGCCTGGCAGGACGCCGCACTGGGCAAGGCCATGCTGAACAGCATGATCGTGGCCGGCACCATCGCCACCTGCACCGTGCTGTTCGCGACCCTCGCCGGCTTCGCCTTCGCCAAGCTCCGCTTCAAGGGCCGCAACATCCTCCTCACCCTGGTCATCGGAACGATGCTGGTGCCGCCTCAGCTCGCGGTCGTGCCCCTCTTCCTGATGATGACCGACCTCGGCTGGGGTCAGAAGCTGCCCGCAGTCATCTTCCCGACACTGGTCAGCGCGGTCGGTGTCTTCTTCATGCGCCAGTACCTGGCCGACGCGCTGCCCGACGAGCTGGTCGAAGCGGGCAGGGTGGACGGCGCACACTCACTCCGCATCTTCTGGAGCATCGTCCTGCCGGTCGCCCGGCCCGCCATGGCAGTGCTGTTCATGATCACCTTTGTGCACGCCTGGAACGACTTCTTCTGGCCGTTCATCGTGCTGGACATGACGAACCCGACGGTCCCCGTCGCTCTCACCCAACTCAGCGCGGGCTACGTCCGGGACCAGTCCCTGATCATGGCCGGCGCCCTGCTGGGCACCCTCCCCCTGCTCGCGATGTTCATCGTCTTCGGGCGCCAGATCGTCGGCGGCATCATGCAGGGAGCGGTCAAGGGCTGACGAGGCACTCCCCCGGCCCAGCCTCCTCTCCTTCACCCGTCGACTGACACTCCGAAAGGTACTTCGTGGTTATCGCCGCTGGACACGACCTGTCCTCGACCGAGGCCCCCACCGCCCTCAAGTTCCCCTCGTCGTTCACCTGGGGCACCGCCACCGCCGCGTACCAGATCGAGGGCGCCGCCACCCTGGACGGACGCACCCCCTCCATCTGGGACACCTACGCCCGCACGCCGGGAAAGGTACGCAATGGCGACACCGGTGACATCGCAACCGACCACTACCACCGGTGGCGAGAGGACGTCGCCATCATGGCCGACCTCGGCGTGGGCGCCTACCGCTTCTCCCTCTCCTGGCCCCGCGTCCAGCCGACGGGCCGCGGCCCCAGCGTCCAGAAGGGCCTGGACTTCTACCGCCGACTCACGGACGAACTGCTGGAGAAGAACATCCAGCCCGTCGCGACCCTCTACCACTGGGACCTCCCCCAGGACCTGGAGGACGCCGGCGGGTGGCCCGAGCGTGCCACCGCCGATCGCTTCGCCGCCTATGCCGCCCTCGCCGCCGAGGCGCTGGGTGACAGGGTGCGGACTTGGATCACGTTGAACGAGCCCTGGTGCAGCGCCTTCCTCGGCTACGCGTCCGGAGTCCACGCCCCCGGGCGTACCGACCCCGTGGCGGCGCTGCGTGCGGCGCACCACCTCAACCTCGGTCACGGCAAGGCCGTCCAGGCCCTCCGCTCGAACCTGCCCTCCTACGCACAGGTCTCCGTCACACTCAACATCCACCATGTGCGGCCCCACTCCCAGGAGGCCGAGGACGTCGACGCCGCGCGCCGCATCGACGCCCTCGCCAACCGCGTCTTCACCGGCCCTATGCTCCAGGGCGAGTATCCGGAGGACCTGCTGCGCGACACCTCGTCCCTGACGGACTGGTCCTTCGTCAAGGACGGTGATCTGCGGGAGATCTGCCAGCCGCTCGACTTCCTGGGCGTCAACTACTACACCCCGACCCTGGTCTCGGGAGGCGCCGCCGACTCCAGCCACCGTTCCGACGGTCATGGCAAGAGCGAGCACACTCCCTGGCCGGCCGCGGATGACGTGACCTTCCACCTGCCTCCGGGCTCCACCACCGCGATGGGCTGGGCCGTCGACCCCACCGGGCTGCACGACCTGCTGGTCCGGATGGGGCGCGACTTCCCTCGCCTGCCTCTCATGATCACCGAGAACGGCGCGGCGTTCGACGACTACGTCGACCCGGCGGGCGAGGTGAACGACCCCGATCGAATCGCGTATCTGCAAGGCCATCTCGCCGCCGTGCACCGCGCCATCGAGGCGGGCGTCGACGTCCGCGGCTACTTCCTGTGGTCCCTGCTCGACAACTTCGAATGGGGATACGGCTACAGCAAGCGCTTCGGCGCGGTCTATGTCGACTACCCCACCGGCAACCGCATCCCCAAGGCCAGCGCCCGCTGGTACGGCCAGGTGGCACGCTCGGGCGTCCTGCCCTCGCCGTACCCGATGAGCGACTGACACGGTCCAGAGGGCTCGGCGAGTGCAGAGGGAAATCGCACGCGCCGAGCCCTTTGTCGTCTCCGGCGAGAGGGGACACCTCCGGGCCGTCAGCTACAGACTGTGTCACCCCCGTGGTACTTGGTGCCGTTGATCTCCACCCATCCGGAGATGTAGGCGCAGTGGATCTCCGCGTCGGCGACGTAGATCGCTCCCGCGTACCTGTCGTAGTAGCCGTTGTCGTACCAGGAGGTCTGCCAGCCCACACGGCGGATGCGAACCTCCATGTGGTGAAAGCCGTCCATGCGGTCCATGGTCATCGCACAGAACGTGCCGCTGCCCTCGATCGAGCGCCAGACGCCGATGTACGCGTTGTTGGGACCCGAAATGTGAATGGCGTCGTGTTCGTTGCCCTTGCAGTACGAGAACGGGCCCGCGTAGCCGGGCGGGGCATCGTCCGGATCGGTCGCCGAAGCGACGCCTGCCCCGCCGAGGACGGTGCCCGCCGCCATGGCGCAGACCGCGACGGCCGACACCACGCAGCCTCTGATCTTGTCGATCCTGTTCAACGGGAACCCTCCTGGTCCTCGTGCGACCGCGATCGACGGCCCGGACCCGCAGGACGCGGTGACGCGACCCACCCGGGCGAGACCCCCGATCCCGTGCCTGGCCGATCCACCATAGGGCCCGCAAGCCTGACGCGGTGCCAGTTTCCATCCACCGCACGGGCAACCACGCAGAGCTCACATTGAGAAGGCACGGGTCCCGGGTCCACGTCTCTTGCGCCGGCTCGACCGTCTGCCCAGGGATCACCGCTCCGTGTCCTGGTGATTCGGTCCGGCCGCGTACGCCAACGGTGGTGCGATCGCTCGGGCATCCGCTCCCTCTCCGACCCACAGCCCGATGAACAGTGCGGCGGTCGCCTCCAGAAGTCCCGCACGTTCCAGACCGCCGGCGGACACGGGTTCGCAGCCCGCATCCCGCACCCCGCACCCCGCACCCCGCACCCCGCACCCCGCACCAGCGCACGGACGCGCGCGAGGGCCGTCTCGTCGTCCCCGCAGACCGGTACGGCCAGTGGTCTTCCGTCGAAGACGGGTGGCCGCATGCGCCACACGTCCTCGTGGCAGAGGTTGAAGGCCTTGACCACCTGAGCTCCTGGTGCCGCCATGGCCAGTTGCCGCGCGGCTGAGGGGCCCCCTTCTGTCAGTAACCGGAAGTCCGGCACGACCGGATTGGAGCAGTCGAGCAGCACCTTGCCGTCCAGAGCCGCGCGCAGTTCCCGTGCCACGTCGATTCCCGCCCCGAAGGGCAGCGCGGCCAGCACCACCTGACCGGCCTCGGCCGCCGCGCGCAGACCGGCAGGCCTCGCGCTGCCTCCGACACGCCTTGCGAGCCGCCGCGCGCTGGGTGCGTCCCCCTCCGCCGATGGTCACCTCGTGCCCGGCTCGCGCCCAGTGGGTGGCGAGCGCGTCGGCCGTGTTGCCCGTTCCCAGTACGCCGATTCTCATCAAGCGTCCCTCTCCCTTCCCGCATCGACCGTTCGCAAGGACGCTAGGTGGTCCGGCGGGCACCATTTGGTACGTGACCACCGATGCCTTCCTCGCCGACTGCCGCGCTCGCCTCGCCTTCGACCTGCTCTCCCACACCTGGAACGCCGTGGTGCTCTGTGCGCTGCGCGACGGCCCCCGGCGCCCGGTCGAACTGCGGGAGCGGATCGGGGGTATCAGTTACAAGGTCCTCACCGAGACACTGCGGCGCCTGCAGTCCAACGGACTGGTGGACCGGCGGGTACGTCCCGGAGCGCCGTCACGGGTCGAGTACCGACTCACCGCGCTGGGGCGGTCCCTGCTGGCGCCCATCGACGCCGTCGGGGCATGGGCCTTCGAGCACGGCGACGAGGTGATGGCAGCCCAAGAGGCGACGTGCGCCGCCGAGCCGCCGTCCCCTCCGCCTGCTCATCGAACCGGTCAGCAGCTGAGCGCGGCGTCGTGAGCGGGCCTCGGCGATAAGGAAGAGGTGCCGCTCGGCCCAGCCAACCGGTCCGGTCGGTGAGCATGGAGTTCTCGGGCCATGGGCGTGAGGCTGTACTCGGCCTCATGACAACGAGCCAGGGCTCTCAGCCCCGGCTTCGGGCACCGGTCTCCGGCCGTTGGCCGCCGGGGAGGCGCAAGGCGAACGTGGCTCCGGTGCCTGGAGTGCTCTCGGCGGTCACCGTTCCGCCGTGGGCCTCGACGAACTGGCGGACGATGGACAGGCCCAGTCCGCTTCCGCCCGTGCTCCGGCTGCGGGACTTCTCGGCGCGCCAGAAGCGCTCGAAGACATGGGGCAGGTCCGGCGGGGCGATGCCGTCACCCGTGTCCCGGACCGTCAGGACCACATCGTCACCCTCCGGCCGGGCGGTGAGCGTGACGCTGCCGCGCGAGGGAGTGTGCCGCAGGGCGTTGGAGACGAGGTTGCCCAGGACCTGGCGCATCCGTACCGGATCGGCGTCGAGCCACAGGCCTGGATCGGTGTCACTGCGCAGATCGACGTCCGCGGCGTCGGCCGTGCCGCGGTGGGCGACCACGACCTGGGCGACGAGGTCGTCCGCGCGGACGGGTTCCCGGTGCAGTTCGAAGGTGCCGGCGTCGACCGCGGCGAGGTCCTGCAGGTCGTCGATGATGTGCTGGAGCAGCAGGGCCTCGTCGTGCAGGGAGGCGATGAGGTCCGGCTCCGCGTCGACCAGACCGTCGCGAGTGGCCTCCAGCCAGCCGCGGATGTTGGTCAGTGGGGTGCGCAGCTCGTGGGCTATGTCACTGACCATGGCCCTGCGCTGGGCCTCCAGTTGCTCTCGGCGGGCGGTGAGGTCGTTGAACGCGGCGGCCAGGATTCCGGTCTCGTCCTTGGTGGTGACGGGGACGCGTGTGTGCCGATGCGGTGGTTGCAGGGCCGCGGTCGTCAGGGCGCGCAGGGGGCGGACGAGGCGGATGGCGACCGCCGCGGTCAGGGCGAGGCTCAGGGTGAGAACCGCCGCCGTCACTCCGACGATCTTGGTCTTGTTGGCCGTGGAGAGGTCGAACGCCGAGATGCTCTGGTTCTGGCTGCCCAGATAGAGGAGTGCCCGGGGCGCGACGAACGGGTCGAGTTGGGTGCGGCGCGCGCTGTCGAGGCAGTCCTTGGCCTTCTGCCGGTCCTCGGCCGAGAGGTCGCCGGAGTAGGCCGGGGCCTTGCTGCTCTCGTTGACGACGTCGATACCGACGCCGAACCTGAGTGCGTAGAGGATCCGCCCGGAGCCCAAGCAGGCTCGCAGCAGTTCGTCGAGTTCGTCCAGCGCAGCCGCTTCGGTCCGGGTGGGAGTGTTGATCTTCCCGTCGGCGCACTCCAGGGGCACGCTCGCGTCCCCGCCGTCGGGGGTGACCACCGTGCGTCCACTGGGGCTCCGGTGCAGGGTGCCGTCGCTGCCGTGCCGCCGCATGCACGACAGGCGTAGCTCGGCCAGTTCCCGGACGAGCCTGCGTTCGCCGCGGTCGAGTGCGTACGGTCCCACCGCCCGCGGGTCCACGCCGGAGAGCTGGGCGCCCGGTTCGGTGTAGGTGTCGGTGCGCAGGGGGTCGATGGTGGCCGAGGCACGGTCGGGCAGGTCGGACCCCGCCGGGGCGGAGTCGGCGATGACGCGTCCGGTCGCGGTGGTCACCGCTATGCGCCGGTCGGTCGTCCGGGAGAGCGCCAGCACGGTGGCCCGGACCCCGTCCCAGTCGGCGTGGCCGGCGGCGAAGCCGCTCAGCTGCCGCAGGATGTCGGTGTCGTCGGAGAGCAGCTGACCGCGTTCCTCCTGCACGGCGCGGGTGGTGGTCTCCACCGCCAGCCATGCCGTGGCGCCCACGGAGAGCGCGGTGATCACCATCGAGGTGAGCAGCAGCCGGACCAGCAGGCTTCTGCGCATGGGGATACCCGGGCGGGGCTCAGCCGTCATCGCGACCGCCGACGAGTTTGTATCCGACACCGAAGACCGTCAGCAGCCGGACCGGTCTGCGCGGGTCCGGTTCGATCTTCTTGCGCAGGTTCATGATGTGCACGTCGATGGCACGCTCGGTCGAGGCACGGTCGTGGCCGCGGGTGTGGTGCAGCAACTGGCGGCGCGTGAAGACCCGGCCCGGTTCCGCGACCATCGCGTGGAGGATGGCGAACTCGCCGGGCGTGCAGGTGACAGCGGTGCCGTCGCAGGTGGCCACGTGCCGGAGCGGATCGACGGTGACGGCGCCGGCGCGCAGTACGAGGGACGGCTCCGAGGGCCGCATGGTGCGGCGCAGCACGGCACGTATGCGTGCCATCAACTCCCGGGGACTGTACGGCTTGGTCATGTAGTCGTCCGCGCCGGTGTCCAGGCCGAGGAGCAGGTCGTCCTCGGTCGAGCGGGCCGTCAGCATCAGGATCGGGATCGGCACGTCCTCGTCCTCGCGCAGCACACGGCAGACCCCGTATCCGTCCACTCCGGGCAGCATCAGGTCCAGGACGACCAGATCGGGCCTGTGGCGGCGGGCCTCGTCGATCGCGGCCCGCCCGTCGGAGACCACGACGGCGTCATGGCCCTCCTTCACCAGCAGTCGGCGGATGAGTTCCGCCTGCAGGAGGTCGTCTTCCGCGACCAGGACATGTGCGCACACGACGCCGACTCTAAGCGTCCGCGAGCACCGCACGGCCGGGTGGTCGCCCTTCCCACATCCTGACAACTTCCTGATAAGTCCACGTCAGCCTTGCGGCATGCCCCGGGGGCGCGCGGTGCGGGCGCTGCCGTGGTGACGTCCAACAGCGTTGCGCGCTCGTCGAAGCCGGGGCCGGTCACGTTCCACGCCTGCGTGGAGCACACCTGACACGACGGAGACATGATGCACCACAGCGGTACCGCCCTGCCCCGCCTCGCCCGGGCGCTGGCCCTGCTGTCCGTCTCGGCATGCGTGCTGGCCGGATGCGGCCCTGAGGCGCGGTCGGGGGACAACCGCCCGGACGAGCCGCCGGCCTCCGACCGTGCGGCGGCAAAACCCCGCATAGCTCTCCACGCCTCCGACGGGCAGAAGAACGTCTCCGTCCGAAGCGGCGGCCGTGTGGTGGTCGAGCACGGCACGATCACCGAGGCGTCACTGGTCACCGTGGAAGGCCGCCCCGTGCCAGGCACGCTCGCGCGGGGCGAGCGGGCATGGTCCCCGGACGCCGCGCTGGAACACGGTACGACCTACCGGCTGACAGCCGTCGCCACTGACGGCCGCGGAGCGACGGCGACCAGGAGGATCACCTTCACGACCCTCGCCGAGGCCGACCGCTTCACCGGCACCTACACGCCGGAGCACAAGTCCACGGTCGGCGTGGGGATGCCCGTCTCGTTCACCTTCGACAGGGCGATCACCGACCGGAAGGCCGTCGAGTCCGGCATCGAGGTCAGCTCCAGCAGCGGGCAGGAGGTCGTCGGCCACTGGTTCGGCGCGCGTCGGCTCGACTTCCGCCCACAGCACTACTGGAAGGCCGGATCCGAGGTCACGGTCCGCATCCGCCTCGACGGCGTCAGGGGCGGCGAGGGCGTCTACGGTGAGCAGGACAGAACCGTCCGCTTCACCGTGGGCCGCAGTCAGGTATCGACCGTGGACGCGGCCACGCACCGGATGACGGTCGTCCGCGACGGGCGGACGGAGCGGACGATACCCATCACCGCCGGTGCCCCGGCCTCACCCACCTGGAACGGCCGGATGGTGATCTCGGAGAAGCTGAGCACCACCCGGATGAACGGCGCCACCGTCGGGTTCGCCGGTGAGTACGACATCCCCGACGTCCCGCACGCCATGCGCCTGTCCACCTCGGGCACCTTCATCCACGGCAACTACTGGGGCGACGACTCGGTGTTCGGCCGGTCCAACATCAGCCATGGCTGCGTGGGACTCAACGATGTGCAGGGGGGCGGTGACCCCTCGCAGGACGCCGCGTGGTTCTTCGACAACTCCCTGCTCGGCGACGTGGTCGTGGTGCGGAACTCGCAGGACGGGACCATCACCCCCGACAACGGCCTCAACGGCTGGAACATGCCGTGGCACGACTGGAAGGCGGGTTCCGCGCGGTGAGGACCCACTCCCCCGACAGCGAACCGGCCGTGCTGACCAGTTCCTCACAACTGCCCTACAGGCTGATCACCATGGCTTCACTCCCTCGCGTCGCACCGACGCGTTCGCACACACCGCGTCCCGACCGGCGGACAACGATGTCCATGAGCCGCCTGGCGATACCGGCCCTCGCGCTGACCCTGTCCGCGACTCTCACCGGGTGCGGAAGTGTCGACGCGTGGTCCGACGACAGCCGGCCGGACACCGGCGCCGCGGCGCAGGGGATGACGGAAAACCCGTCACCGGGATCCGGCACGGCGCAGGCGAAGCCCCTGCCCGCCGGCGGACAACATGGGGAAAGTCCGACGGCCGCTCCTGCGCCGCTGCCAGGCGTGGGCCCCCGGACACTCGCCCAGATCCCCCGGAAGACCCGCCAGGTCGTCCTCGTCACCGGCCGCGGCAAGAACTCCTCGGACTCGGAGGTGACCGTCTACCGCCGGACGGAGGCGGGGTGGCAGCCGGGAGCGACCTGGCCCGCCCACAACGCCTACAAGGGCTGGACCGACGACCACCGCTTGGGCGATCGACGTTCCCCCATCGGTGTGTTCACCCTGACCGACGCGGGCGGCCTGCTGCCCGACCCCGGCACCGAGCTGCCGTACGACCAGTCGCCCGGCTTCACGATCAACGGCACCGGAGTCCTGGGCGAGCCGCTGGCGGGCTCCTTCGACTACGTCGTCGCGATCAACTACAACCGCGAGCCCGGCCTCTCCCCACTGGACTGGACCCGTCCCCTGGGCGCCGAGAAGGGCGGCGGCATCTGGCTGCACGTCGACCACGAGGGACCCACGCAGGGCTGCGTCAGCCTGAAGAAGCCGCACATGAGGGACCTGCTGCTGACGCTCGACCCCGAAGAGCATCCGGTGGTCGTGATGGGAGACGCCGCGTCACTTCGCAGGTGACACGGCGCGCGGACCACCTCCCGGACGTCACGCGTCCCTGATCGTCGCGGTCACGGGGGTGCCGATCTCGACGGTTCGGCTCACCGTGCACAGACGGTCATGGGACGCCTTGACCGCGCGGGGCAGGATCGCGCGGGCGCGCTCCGCACCCTCGTCGTCCGCGAAGGCGACGGTGAAGGTGACTTCCAGGTTCGTCATGCGGTTGCCCAGGTCGTCGCTGATCTTGTCGCCGGTCACCGCCACGGAGAACCCGGTGGGCTCCGCGTGGCGGCCGGTGGCGACGTCGACGTCCGCGGCCGTGCAGCCCCCGATCGCGGCCAGGAACAACTCGACCGGGGTGAACCCGGTGCCCTGCCCGTCGTCCGAGGCCGTGCCGAAACCGATCGTTCCGCCGCGGGCGTTGGTCGCGACGAACTGGCCGCTACTGGTGCGCTCGACGACGACCGAACGCTTGGAGTTTTCGCTCATGCCGCCGACACTAGTCGCGCCGACGCAAGGGGCCACGGCGACCGACCGGCCGAGACGTTCCGGGCGAGAGGACACCGTGGGCGTCCACGTCCGTGCGGAGGGAACCGTCGGCCTTCCCGGCGTCCAGGAGGTGCCCGACGGCGCCCTCGATCGGGTGGTGACTGTGGGCGACCAGGTCCTGCCACGCGGCCGGGGACCGGTCTGCCGCGAAACTATGGGGTGAAGCGCCCGCGCACCTGGCCGGCCCCGCGATGGAGCACGGTGAAGTGCACCGCCGTGTGCACCTTCGAGGTCTCTGCGGTCTCTGCGGGCGTCCGGCCCGCGCCCGCTGGTGCGGACGCCAGGACAGTGTCGTAACGCGGGCTGTCGAAGTGCGGTGCCGAGTGGCCTACTTGGCGTAGGCGGCCGAGATCTGGCCGACGAGCGTGGCGAACGGCATGTCGAGCGCGGCGTAGACGTCCCGGCCTCGGGGGCGCCGTCGTCGGCGAGTACCTCGACCATCAGCGTGGCGTAGTCGCTCACCACGACGGCAACTTTTCGCGGCCGGTGGCCTTCGACCACCGGGCTCTGCGTGCTGCGGTCCACCGGGGGCATACGCGTGACACGGCACCACTGGCCGGCTCACCACCCAAGGAGGCACACCGTGCTCGGCATCATCGCGGCGGTCCTGTTCTTCATCGCCTTCCTCATCAACGCGGCGGAGATCTCCACCAACGACGTCTTCACCTCGACCAACTTCATGCTGATCGGGCTTGCTCTGCTCGCCCTGCATGTGGCGGGAATCGGCAGCGGCTGGGCCGCACGGGGCCGTAGGCGCTGACGTGCGTCTCCGCTCGGTCTCGCATGAGTGGAGTGTGCGCCGTGTCCTTACCTGAGTGGATCACTCAGGACGCACCGCGGGCGGTCACCGTTCTCCTGAACGGTGACCGCCCGCGGTCGGTTCTCCGGTGCTCGTCCGTCAGCGGACCGGGACGCCGGTCGGCGCGGCCGGCGCCGCCGACGACGGGTCCGTGCCGGCGGTCGCCGGGCTCGCCCCGGTGGGCGCCGCGGCAGCTGCGGTGTCCGGGACGGACTGCGCGGGCGCCACGTTGAGTTCGGCGAGCATCGTCTTGGTGAAGCCGAAGTAGTACGTGGCGACGAAGCCGCCCAGGTAGCCGACGACCAGACCCGCGGCGTAGACGGCCACCGTCCGGCCGAGTCCGTGGTCGCCGTCGAGCAGCGGGAAGAGCGCCCAGCCCGACGGGCCGATCGCGGTGGAGCCGACGTCGGTGCCCAGCTGGTTGAAGAGTCCGACGAACGCGCCACCGAGGGCGCCGCCGGTGCAGGCCGTGATGAACGGGCGGCCCAGCGGCAGGGACACGCCGTAGATCAGCGGCTCACCCACTCCGAGGAACCCCGGCCACAGGGCGGACTTGATGGTCGTGCGGATCGAGGTGTTGCGGTGCAGCCGGAAGTAGACGGCGATCGCCGCGCCGACCTGACCCGCGCCGGCCATGGCGAGGATCGGCAGCAGCACGGTGTAGCCCTGCTGCTCGATGAGGGTCGTGTGGATCGGGATCAGCGCCTGGTGCAGGCCCAGCATGACCAGCGGCAGGAACAGGCCGCCGAGGATCAGTCCGGCACCCGCGCCACCGTTGGAGAGCAGCCAGTTGGCGGCCTCACCGATCTTCGTGGAGACCTCTCCGGCGAGGAACATCAGCCCGAAGAGGGTGGCCAGACCGGCCCCCAGCACGGTGATGGTCGGGGTGACCAGGACGTCGATGGACACCGGGACCCAGCGACGGCACCACTTCTCGATCTGCACGGCGAGCCACGCCGCTCCCAGGGCGCCGAGGACACCGCCCTGCCCCGGGGAGAGTTCCTGGCCGAACGCCTCAACGTTGGCCACGCCGGCGTAGACGATGATGGCGGCGACGGCGCCGCCGAGGATCGGTGTGCCACCGAACTCCTGCGCCGTGTTGTAGCCGACGAACACCGCGATCAGGGCCATGAACCCGGAGGCCATCGCGGCGAGCGCGGGGGTGATGCCGGGCAGCCAGCCCAGGTTGACGAGCAGGCCGTTCAGGCCCGCGATGATGCCGCAGCCGATGAGGGCGGGGATCAGCGGTACGAAGATGTTGGCGATGCGGCGCAGCAGGAGCTTGAAGGGGGTGGCGTTCTGCGCCTTGCGCTCCGCCCGCAGCGCCGCGCCCTGCGCGGCGAGGTCCTCGGCGGTCAGGGGCTCGCCGTCCGGGACGCCGCCTGCCGCGGGGGCGGCCTCAGGGGCCTCGGCGTTCTCCTGCTCGACCAGGGTCTCGAACTCCGGGGTGACGCGGGCGACGGTGCCCGGGCCGAGCACGATCTGGTAGGTGTCGTCGTCGACGACGCCCATCACCGCGGGCAGTGCCTTGAGCTGTTCCTCCTGCACCAGGGTCCGGTCGTGCAGGCCCAGCCGGAGCCGGGTCATGCAGTGGGCCACCGACGCCACGTTCCGCGCTCCTCCGACGAGGGGCAGGATGGCGGCCGCGGTGTCGCGGTACTTGTTCTCGTTCGCCATGAGATCGGCCTTGCTGTGAGTATCGGCTGGTACGTCAGGCGGCTGCGGTTTCGAGGGCCCTGCGCAGGTGCCCGTGCGCGTCCTGGAGAAGGCGCTCGGCCGTCCGTGCGTCCACGGATCCGAGCAGGGTGAGAATGGCGTTCTTGACCTCGCCGCCGGTGGCGGCGAGCGCCGCGGCGATGGCCTCGTCGGAGGCGTCGGTCGCGAGGCCCACGATCCGGTGGGCGCGTGCCCGCAGCTTCTCGTTGGAGGCGCGGACGTCGACCATCAGGTTCCCGTAGGTCTTGCCGAGCCTGATCATGGTGATGGTCGAGAACATGTTGAGCACCAGCTTCTGCGCGGTGCCCGCCTTGAGCCGGGTCGAGCCCGTCACCGTCTCCGGACCGACCACGACCTCGATGCCGTGATCGGCGGCCGCCGCCAGCGCGCTGTCGGCGTTGCAGGACAGCCCCACCGTGAGCGCGCCGAGGGACCGCGCGTGGCGGACTGCCTCGACCGCGTACGGGGTGCGGCCCGACGCGGAGATGCCGACCACCACGTCGTCGGCGGAAAGCCTCAGCCCGTCCAGGTCCTGACGGGCCCCCTCCTCGGAGTCCTCGGCCCCCTCGACGGCGGTGACCATGGCGGCCGGGCCACCCGCGATGAGACCCACGACCTGCGAGGGGTCGGTGTTGAAGGTGGGCGGGCACTCGGAGGCGTCCAGCACCCCGAGCCGTCCGGCGGTGCCCGCCCCGGCGTAGATGAGCCTGCCGCCCCGGGCCATCCGCTCGGCCATGCCGTCGATGGCGGCGGCGATCTCGGGGAGCCGGTCCGCGACCGCCGCGCTGACGGTCGCGTCCTCGGCGTTCATGTGGCGGGCGATGTCCAGCGTGGACAGGCGGTCGATGTCCGCCAGTTCGGGGCGGTAGGCCTCCGTGGCCATGGTGGCCAGCTGGTCCCGCAGTAGGCCGTTCCTCACGGCGTCTTGGGTGGACATGAACGTTCACGGCTCCTGTGGTTCGGACATTCTGGTGGCTTCGGTGACTCTCGCGCGTTTCCGTCATACGCGACGGGGAGCGGGGTCGGCCGGTTCGTGTGACCCGAGAGACAGTGACGAAATTTTCTTTCACTTCGCTCCGGCGACATGAAACATATTTTCAGTGCGGGGTCGCGTCAAGGCTCCGCAGGCGATCAGTGGGTCACATCCCGGCCACGGCCGGGGCGGTGGCCTCGTCGAGGAGCTCGAGGATGTGCCGGTAGGGGCGCCCGGTGGCGCGGGTCATCCCGATCTCGCAGGTCCGGTTGCAGGAGGCGTAGGCGTCGTAGGACCGGGTGTTGATCTCGGCGGCCTGGCGTGCCGTGGCCACCGCGGTGACCTCGGGGTGCAGCAGCCCCCGGTCGCCCGCGAAGGCGCAGCAGCCCCAGGAGTCGGGCACGGTGACGTCCGGGCTCAGGGCGGAGGCCAGGGTCCTCAGGGCGTCGTCGGCGCCCAGGTGGGTCGTCGAACAGGTGGGGTGCAGGGCCATGGACCCGAGGGGCCGCACGGCGGGCAGGGCGGGCAGCAGCCGCTCGGCGGTGAAGGCCACGCTGTCCACGAACCGCAGGGCCGCGTAGCGGGCACGGTCCTCCTCGGGCAGCGCCTCGGCCAGTCGTTCCAAACCGTGCGTGCAGGAGGAGGCGTCGCAGACGACGGGCAGCCTGCCGTGGCCGGTGGCCGCCCACAGGGCGTCCAGCGTGCGGGCCGCCATGGTGCGGTGGCCCTGCGTGTATCCCTTGGACTGCCAGGGGGTGCCGCAGCACAGCCCGCCCAGTCCGTTCGGTACGGCGACCGGGACCCCCGCCCGCTCACACAGGCGCAGGAAGGCGTTGGCCGATCCCGCGCTCCGGCCGGCGTCCTCCTCGGGGGCGAAGAGGCTGCCGATGCACGCCGCGAAGAACACGGCCTCCGCCTCGGCGGGATGTCGCGGGGAGGGGCGGTCCGGCCCGCTGCGCGGCATGTCGCCGGTCCACACGGGCACCAGTTCCCCGGCGCCCAGTCCGCGCACCGCCCGGGTCGCCGCCCGGGTGACGGGCAGCGGAACGGCGTGGGCCGCCTTGAGCGCCGTACGGACGCCGGCGACCGTGCCTTCCCAGTGCCGCGCCACCCGGTCGGCGACACCTTGGGCCGCCTTGCCGTGCCGGTCCGCGCGGAGCCGTTTCATGACCTCGCCCGTGTCGATGTGGACGGGGCAGGCGGTGACGCACAGGCTGTCGACAGCACAACTGCCGACGGCCGCGTAGCCGTAGTCGTCCTCCAGGGCGCGGCGTCTGTCGTCGTCGCCCGCGGCTCCGGCGAGGGCGATCTCGCGCAGCAGGGCGATGCGCTGACGCGGGGTCGTGGTGGCGTCGGCCGTCGGGCAGACGGGCTCGCAGTAGCCGCACTCGACGCAGGCGTCCACGGCCGGGTCGACCTCCGGCACGCTCTTCAGGTGGCCGAGGTGCGCTCGGGGGTCGTCGTCGAGCAGGACACCCGGGCTGAGCAACTGCTGTGGGTCGCACAGCCGCTTGAGCTCCCGCATCACGTCGTAGAGCTCGTCGCCGTACTGGCGCCGGACGAACGGGGCCATGGCGCGGCCGGTGCCGTGCTCGGCCTTGAGCGTGCCGCCGGCTCCGAGGACGAGGTCGACCATGTCGTCGGTGAAGCGGGCGTAGCGGTCCAGTTCTCCGCCGGAGGCGAAGTCCTGGGTCAGCATGAAGTGCAGGTTGCCGTCCCGCGCGTGCCCGAAGATCACGGCGTCCTCGTAGCCGTGCCGGGCGAACAGGTCGATCAGGCCCTCGCTGGTGGCGGTGAGCCGCTCCATCGGCACCGCCACGTCCTCCAGCAGGGCCGTCGTACCGGGGCGGCGCGCGCCGGCGACCGCGGTGTACAGCCCCTTGCGCAGCCGCCACAGCAGGTTCCGCTCCCCCGCGTCACGGGTGAGCACGGCCGGGCTGACCGTCGGCAGCAGCCGCAGCGCGGGGTGGGCGGCGGCGACGGTGTGTTCCAGCGCCTCGGCGTCGTCCTCCGCGAACTCGACGAGCAGCGCCGCGTGGCCGGTGACGGTGAGGCCGCGCAGGGCCCCCACCGGGTCCGCGGACCGCTGCGCCACCCGCAGGGAGGCGGCGTCGAGGAGTTCCACGGTGCGCGCCCCGGCGGCGAGCAGCGCGGGCAGGCAGTCGGTCGCCTCGGCGAGCCCCGGCAGCACGAGCAGTCCCGTGGCGGTGTGCGGCAGGAGCGGGACGGTACGGAAGACGGCCTCCGCGACGAACCCGAGAGTGCCCTCACTGCCGATCATGAGCCGCGCGAGGATCTCGGCCGGGGTGGAGTGGTCGAGGAAGGAATTCAGTCCGTACCCCATGGTGTTCTTCATCGCGAAGAGCCGCTCCACCGTGGCCCGCGACGCGGCCGATCCGCGGACCCGTTCCCGTAGTCTCAGCAGCCCCGCGTGCAGTTCGGGCTCGCGTGCCCGCAGCTCCTCGTCGGCGTCGGCGTCCGCGGTGTCGACGACGGTGCCGGAGGGCAGCACGAACCGCAGGGACTCGATGGTGCGGTAGGCGTTGTCCCTGGTGCCGCAGTTCATGCCGCTCGAGTTGTTGGCCACCAGGCCGCCGATGGTGCAGGCGCTCTCACTCGCCGGGTCCGGGCCCAGCCGACGGCCGTACCGCGCGAGCCGGGCGTTGGCCTGGCG
>NZ_JBFBJT010000127.1:0-21642 GCF_040686175.1 Streptomyces sp. NPDC086077
CCCGAAGGCCAAGTCGTCGGGGCGGAGCTGAAGGACCTCGACAGCGGCATCCCGCTCTGGCCGATTGTGTGCCAGGTGATGCGGGACGGTGGCCCGGTCGTCGATCAGCGTGTCCTTGCCCACCCGCGCGAGGACCCAGGGCACCGGCACGAGTACGCAGTCTCCGCTTTCCTGCTGCACGCTGAAAGCCGGGTGATCGGTGCTGCCGCCATGGTCCATGACATCACCGAAGCCAGCCGCAAACAGCGGGAACTTGCCCTGCTTAACGTAGCCCGGTCCCAGATCGGGACCTCACTCGACGCGCTGCGCACGGCCCAGGAACTCGCTGACATTGCCGTCCCGGGCTTCGCAGACGCGGTTGCGGTCGACCTCCTGGAGTCGGTGCTCTCCGGCGACGCGCCCGCCGGTCCGATGAGTAGCCAACCTCCCATGCGACGTGCTGCATTCAAAGGCCCTGAGAGCCAGCTAGGTGCCTACCCCGTAGGCAGCGCCACCTCCTTCGCGTTCCCCACTCCCTACACGCAGGCGCTGGCCGACCTCCGTCCACGGCTGGTGGGCACGGTCCGCCCGACTGACGGGTGGCTGTCCCATGACCGAGCGCGGGCCGAGTTCATCGCCCGCGCAGGCGTGCACTCGATGGTCGTTACGCCGCTGACCGTGCACGGGCTCGTGCTAGGGGTGGTCAGCTTCTACCGGGAGCACTCTCGCTCGGAACCTTACGACGAGGAAGATCTTTCACTCGCGACGCAACTGGCCACCTGTACCGCGCTGTGCGTGGACAACGCACGCCGTTTCACCCGCGAGCGCACGGTCAACAATGCACTGCAACGCAGCCTGCTGCCCCGGACGCCGCCCAAGGTGACAGCGGTGGAGCCCTCCTACGTCTACTTTCCCGGGCGGTACGGGGCCCACTGGATCGACGTCCTCCCTCTCTCCAGCTGCCGGGTAGGCATGGTCATCGGATACGTCCCCGGTGATGATCTCTGTGCGTCGGCGGCAATGGGCCGCCTACGCACCGCCGTTTCCACGCTGGCCTCGATGGACCTTCCACCGGACGAACTACTGGCACACCTCGACGACGTAACTCAGCGTATGGCTCGCGAGCAGGACGCTGATCCGGCAATGACCCTCCACCAGGCGCGCCCGTCTTTCAACGCCTTCTGTCTGTACCTCATCTACGACCCAATTACCTTGAAGTGCGTGGCGGCGTCGGCAGGCCATGAGGCTCCGCTGATCACCAGCCCGGAGGGCGTCGTAAGCAGACTCGACATGCCAGTGGGTCCGGCACTCGGCCGCGGTGTGCCATACGAGATGTCCGTCACCGAAGTCGCGGCCGGCAGTCTGTTCTCTCTCTACTCGGACAGCAGCGCGGAGCACCACCCGGCCGAAGCACAGGAACAGTTGCTCCGATTGCGAGAGGTGGTCGCCGACGTCTCAGCCCGCCCCGCAGACATCTGTGACGCGATCGTCTACAAGGTCCTGCACACCGTCGCGCAGGAAGGGGTAGCGCTTGTCGTGGCCCGGGCCCGGCGCCTCGACCCCGAGCGGGTCTCGTACCGGACGTTCCCCTCGGATCCGGCCTCGGTGCGTGAAGCACGCCAACTGGTACGTGAGCGGCTGGCGCACTGGGACCTGGACGAGCACGCCGCCGTAACCGAGCTCATCGTCAGCGAACTGGCGACCAATGTGATCACCCACGCACAAGGCACCATCCGGCTACGGCTGATCCTCGACCGCGAGTTGACCGTCGAAGTGTCTGACGACGCTGACACCGCACCCCACCTTCGTCATGCACGGCTGCAGGACGAAGGAGGGCGCGGCCTGTTCCTCATCGCTTCCGTCGCCAGCCGCTGGGGCACCCGCTACGACGCGGAGGGCGGCAAGACCATCTGGGCCCAGCAGGACCTCTAAGCTCAACGCCTTATCGCGTTCTTTAAGATGTCCGCCCGCAGTTGAGGTGATCTTCTAATAGTTCCGGGCTGCCAGATCCATGCTGGCAGCCCGGAGCCAGCTCGTCCTCATGGGCAAAGGAGTTCGCTGACAGTGTTCGCCCACCCCATACCGTCCCCATATCGGAGGGCTCCGCCACCGAAAGGGCGAACACGTGTCCATTGAAACATATACGGAACGCATGGTCAAGAATCGATCCCTTGTCCACTCATGCCCATGGCTCGCTGTCGGCGACCGCAGAGGAGTGTTGAATAGGGCCTCACCCCCGCCTTCCCGGCGCAGCGCGCGCGGGCTTGGTAAGTACACCGTGAGCCCAGCACACCTGCGTCGGCACAGACCGTCTCCGCCAACGCCGAACAGCCAGGCCCGGCCGCCTTGGGCGGGCCAGGGCCGTCGCCGCCCGCATCGCGTACAGCACCCCCATCAATGCGCCCTACCGGTCGATCGCGAGGCAGCCTGAGGACTACCGCCGGACACCACCTCGTCCACGGCTGTCCACCGGAATCCAGCGCAGCAGCTCGGGACCTGGCGCACCCGCGCCAAGCAAAGCGGCCGGACCGACGGCACAGTCCTTCGAGCAGTAGTTCCTCGAGGCAAGACAGAACCCCTCCCCATCGCCGAACGCCGCATACCGCGCGCGCCAGCGCCATCGACCGATCCTGGACCGACGTGCGGTCGCGGCCGCTGAGCGAAGGCGTTCAGAGCCGCCTCCGCCGCTTTGCCGGTGTCGAACTCTCCGGAACGTGCAACGTTGGCGGAAGCTATCTTGAACGTCCAGTATAATATTCTTCGTGCCTGCGATTGGGTCGCGACGCACGAGCAGGGGCACTCAACCGGCATGCGGCAGCCGAGGCACGGCCAAGGATGCTCGCCAGCTTGTCGTCACGCTGTGGGCTCGATCTGCCCAGCACTCGTGACCCGCACGAATGGTCAAGATCTCATCATGCTCGCGCATGACATACACCAGGAAGCTCCTGTGGACCCTTTGACAAACGTGCTGGGCCTGCTCGGTCTGCGCACCGCACAGTTCGCGCGCCTGGAAGCCGGCGAACCGTGGGCCATCGGCTTTTCCGGCTACCGCCACATCAAATTCGGAGCCGTGCTACAGGGAGTTTGCCGCATCTCAGTCAGCGGCTGCCCCGCGGTCACACTGACGGAGGGGGACTGCTACCTCGTCGGGAGCGGACGCCCCTACACGCTGGGCGGAGCCAGGGAAGCGCCGACTACACCGAGTGCGCAAGTCTTCGCCGGCTACGTCGAAGGGGCTCCCGTCAGATTCGGCACCGGCCTTGACACCGTAGTCGTCGGCTGCGGCTTCGAGCTCAATGAGGCTGATGCCGCGGTTCTCCTGGATGTCCTCCCGCCTCTCGTGCACGTCGACGCTGAGTCGGCAGTCGCGCCGACCGTCCACAACATCCTTGAGGTGCTGCGCTCGGAGACTGCCACCATCGGCTTGGGCAGCCAGTTCGTCACGGAGAGACTGGCTCACGTCCTGCTGGCACAGGTGCTGCGCTCCTACATCTCCGAGACCGACACGGAAGGCGGTGGCTGGCTCACGGCCTTCCGGGATCGCCGTATCGGCGCGGCGCTGAGGGCCATGCACAGCCTGCCGGAGCACCGCTGGTCGGTTGCCGAACTGGCCACCCATGCCGGGCTGTCGCGCTCGCAGTTCGCTGGGCGCTTCACCGCGTGCGTGGGGGTTCCACCGATGGAATATCTCGCGGCATGGCGCTTGCGGTCTGCGGCTCTGGCCTTGCGGACCGGCAATCTCACCATCGCGGCGATCGCCTCACGGTGGGGTTACAGCTCGGAGAGCTCGTTCAGTCACGCATTCAAACGCTCTACGGGTGTATCCCCGAAGCACTACAGGATGCAGCACCGCGGCGAGGCGTGTTGAAGCCGTGACTCGCCCTCTCAGGCATCAGCTGACGGCCACGGGAGCGCCGGCCTCCGTGGCGGAGAAGCCGGCGCCCTTGCGCACGCTGTCGGTTCAGCTCTTCGCGTCGCGGTCGATCAGCCGGGCAAGCTCGGCCGGCATGGAGAGGAAGGAGGAGTGCCCGGATTCCAGGTGGTAAGAGCGCTGCGCGCGCTGCGACATGGCGGCCTGAAAACCTACGTCCAAGGCTGCGTCCTTATCCGTGATGACGTAACTGGACGGAATCGCCGTCCAAGCGGCCCCGGTGAGCGGCTCGCAGAAGGACTTCGCGGACTGCAGGACGAGGCGGTCCACGGCACGTTCGGCGTCAGGCGCGGAAACGTCGGCGTAGAAGGCGGCCTTGGGATCCTCGTAGTGACCATGCGCGGACAGGGTCACTACCGAGCTGGTGGAGATCTTTCCTCCTCCCAGGCTGTCGATGGAGTCTCCCGCCTCCAGCATGAACGCGGAGAGATAGATCAAGCGAGACACATTCGAGGAGCCGACGGCAGCCTCCGTCATGGGAATCGCTCCGTAGGAGTGCCCGACTACTACCACCGGGCCATCCAGCGCCTGGAGCCGTTCGCGGATCACCCGCGCGTCGTCGTACATACCGGCGTCGTTCTGATCGTCGGCCGAGGCGCTCGGGAGAGCGACGGTCTCGACCTGCCAGCCCATGGCAACAAGTTCGGGGGAGAGCTTCTCCCAGCACCACGCGCCGTGCCAGGCACCGTGAACAAGAAGGACGGTAGACGCGGGGTTCACTTCACTAGCCATGCAAAACCTTCGGTTGCCTCGAGATGGGAGATCGTGCCGTTCGGCGCGCGCTTGCGACTCTAGAAACACGGTGCGCGGACGGACATGCCTGTCTGTCCTGACTTCTTGCGTCAGCGTCTGTAGTTGGGTGCCGGAGCGTTGAATTCCCGGCTGGACCGTATGGCACGGGCACAGGTTTAGAGGGGATGGAGAGAGGTCGACCCGACGACCGACGGATGCTGGCGGGCATGGGGCCGGCTTACCCGCAGCGGCTCGCGCGCCTTCCCGGCGCGCCCTTCTACGCAGTCGCCAGCAGGTGCGAAGCCGATGCCGCCACGGCTCTTTGTGCCTCCATGCGGTCGGTCTGTGCCGGCTCGCCACGGGTAATGACTTGTTGGCCGGCGACCCAGACGTCACGGATTGCCCGGGACCCTGCCGCCCACACCAGGTTTGCGGTCAGTTGCTCGTCAGAGATGTCAAGTCCCGAGGCGAAGTGTGGGCCGTCTACGGCGACGTGAACCATGTCGGCCCACATTCCAGGGCTCAGCGCACCGATGTCCGTTCGGCCGAGGGCCGCCGCGCCCCCACGAGTCGCCATCATCAACGCGTCAGCGGCGGTGAGGGCCAGTGGATCCTCGGTGGTGACTCGGGCCAGCATCATTGCCAGCCTCATCTCCTCCCAGAGGTCGAGATCGTCGTTGCTGGCGGGGCCGTCCGTGCCGAGTCCGACTGCGACGGACGCCTGTCGCAGAGCCGTCAGTTGCGCAATTCCCGAAGCCAGCTTGGCATTGGATCCGGGGCAGTGCGCGACTCCCGCACCGTGATCGGCCAGGAGCCGGATGTCGTGGGCAGAAAGGTGCACGGCGTGTGCCGCGAGCAGCCTCCCCTCCAGAAGTCCCGTTTCTCGAAGCAGCCGTGGCACCGATCCGTAACGTGCACGCTGCTCCTGGTCTTCCCCAAGGGACTCGGCGACGTGTATATGGACGAGCGCTCCCCGTGCGGCAGCCGATTCGGCCGTTGCGCGCAGGGCCTCGGCCGGGAGGGTGTAGGCGGAGTGAGGGCCGTAACACAACTCAACACGGTCACCGGGGCCGAACCTCAGGCCGTCCGCGTCGATCCAATCGTCGATCGCACGCACAGCGCTGCGCCATGGCGCTCCCGGAAGGTCAAAGTAGGCGGGTGCCAGCAGTATTCGGCTGCCCGCTGCGAGGGCCGCTTGCGTGACCGACTCAGCATGCATGTACATCTCGGCGCTGGTGGTGACCCCGTGCTGCAGCATCTCGATGCATCCCAGCAGCATGCCCGCATAGGCATCAGCTGGACGCATGCGCGCCTCGGCCGGCCAGATGACATCGTTGAGCCAGGACATCAGCGGCAAGTCTCCCCCGGCGCCGCGGAGCGGCGTCATGGCGCTGTGCGCGTGGGCATTGACCAACCCCGGCATCAGGATACCGGTCAGCCGTGTGGAGGCTGAATTGTTGTTAGGTGGCGCATCGGCTAGAGGACCGCAGTAGGCGACGCGGCCGCGGGCCGTGACGTCTACGACGCCGTCTCGGATCACCGAGCACGTCGGGTCCATGGGTAGGACAATAGGGGCGTAAAACCGGCGGGCAAGCGACAAGGTCACTCCAGGGTAGTTCCAACCGGCCACGCGCGTAGAGGGCTCGGTTGAGTATGCGGTTGTGCGAAGTCAGCCGCCGGCTCGACGTCGCGGCCGAGGGTCTGCTGAGCGGTGGTCTTCGGACTGCGGAATGAGGCATTGCGGGCTCACTCCAACGAAGAGAACGATGAGTCATTCAGTAGGACTGATGTCGCAGTGCTCAGGAAAGAAGGTTGAGGTTTAGCAGGTTCTGGATGTCGGTGATCGTCGTGCGTGGCTCCTGGGCCTGGACTACAGCCATGCCCAGTGCGGCCGCTGGGGGGAGGTTGCGCGGGGAGTCATCCACGAACACACAGGCACTGCCAGGAAGTTCGAGCATCTTGAGCATGTGCTCATAGATCGCTGGCTCGGGCTTTCGCAGCCCGTGGTGCTCCGAGATCAGCACCGCGTCAAATGTGCTGGCGAGATCGCAGTCGGCATAGAGGTCCCAAGGGTCCCTGCCTACGCTGTTCGATAGCAAACCGACCCGGATTCCCTGCTTGCGGGCGGCTATCGCCGCTTCGTACATCAACGGCTCTGGTCGCAGTCCTGAAAAGATCCGCCCCAACAGGTTGCCAGGGCTAACGCCGATCCGCAGGGCTGCGACTTTGTTCCACTGTGCCTGTGTGAGGGCGCCGCGTTCCAGGTCCTCGGTGAGGCGGAGGATCTCGGGGTCCCGGGAAAGTTGACGCACGACGCTGCCCTGGGGAAGTCCTTCGTCACTCTCAAACTCGGTGACTGACGTCAGCAGCGGCGTGGTGAGGACACCACCGAAGTCGAGGATGAGGCCCTTACGGTCGTGCATGTGCAAGCTCCCGGCATTCCTGGTTGGTCGTTGAGTGCCCGCCTGTCCGGAGTGAGCGGTCTGCAGGTGACATTGACTGCTCCGTCAGGCTCTGATGTGGCGTCACGGTGACGAATGATGGACGACGTCAGACCATGAGGCTGACCCTCTCGTCCACGTTCAGCAGCGTCTTGCCGTAGACCTCTAGGCCTACCGCGGGCACCAGCCCGGCGTGACGGGCTGCAGTGTTTGCGTCGCGCCAGATGCGCTGCAGGGGGCTGGTTTCGGCGAAAGCGGCGGAGCCGTGGACGTTGAGGAGGATGCTGATGGCATCGAGGATTTGCTGGACCGCGTAGCCGGCCCGGGCCCTGAGTTCGGTGCGCTGAGGGTAGTCGAGCGGCCCTACGAGAGACGCGGCGTCCACCTCGGCGGCGGCGCGGTAGAGGTGCAGCCGCGCCGACTCGATCAGCAGGGCGGCTCTGGCTACCTGTGTCTGTACCGCCACCGAGTCCGCCTGGCGCTCATGCACGGTAAAGGACAGTGGCTTGCTGGCGGCCGCATTGACCACGAGATCAAGGGCGGCCTGTCCCAGGCCCAGGAGCGGTCCTGTAAGACACAAGATGAGCATAGGGCCGAATGACGCGTTGAACAGGGGTTCGTCGTCTCTGTGCGACCGCGGATAGATGCCCTCTGTGGCAGGAGGAACCGACATGACTCGATGCTCCGGTACGAATACATCCTCACCAATCAAGGTGTTGCTGGCAGTGCCCCGCATACCGGCGGTGCGCCAGGTGTCCTCCATCACCAACGCAGATGACGGGATCAATGCCATGGCCTGGTTGACGATCTCGCCTCGTTCATCCTGAAGGAGGACACCAAGCACTGCCCATGTCGCAAACGGGGCCCCGGAGTTGTAGGACCATCTGCCGCTCACGCGCCAGCCGCCTTCGACTCGCTCCCCCACACCAGTCGGTGCCGCGACCCCGGTCACGCGTGCATCAGGGTCGGCGCCGAACACCTCTTCGTGCGCCCTGTCAGGGAAGAGGCAGGCCAGCCAGTTGGTCACCGCGATGATCATTCCTACCCATGCGGCTGACCCATCCGCCCGCCCCAGGGTTTCCGACACCTCCATGAGAGTCCGCAGATCGGTCTCCTGTCCCCCATACCTTCGAGGCGTCAGAAGGCGGAACACGCCTGCGTCTGTCATGGCCTCGACCACGGCGGGCGGCAGGGAGCGCCTCGCATCTCCGCTGACCGCGTGTTCACGCAGTAGCGGCTGAAGTGCCCTGGCACGGGCGGCCGGTTGCACGGCGGCCGCCGACGGCTGGCCAAGGGCACCGTTGAAGTACGTACTCATTACTGTGATCGCTTTCTTGGCGGCTCACACGGCTGGGAGCCTGCGCAGTTGCAGATGGGCAGGGTTTCCGCCGCTAATGGGATGGCCGTGGATGGGCCGACTTTCTGGATGACCACGAGGGTTGCCGGGCCGACGACCCCAGTGCCCAAGGCCTGGCAAACGAGGCCTTTCGGGGTCGCTGAGCAGGCTAACACGTTCTTGAATGAACGGTCAGCCAATAATGGGTGACTGCCCGACCGCCCCAAGCGGGGGCCTCTGCTGACAGCTCGCGAACGCGCGCACGACTGGGTGCCAGCACCTTCGCCAGGAGTCCTCGGAGCGCATCCGTGCCACTGCGGCTTCCTGGCGGTTACCCGCACCGGGGAGGACCTGCCACAGGCCACGGGACATGGCCTTGCTGCGGTCTTGCTACGGTCCGGATGCCCAACATCTCTCGCAGGTCTGGCATATAAACGGACGGAGCGAGCACCCTCACATCCCTCTGTATGCACTGCATGTATACACTGTGTGTATAGTTGCATCCCGCTGGACTACGACCGCGGAGGCCACATGCTCCTGAGTACTGACCGTCCGATCATGACCAGCACGAGACTGCGTGGCGGTCTGGTGCTCCTTTCGGCGCTCGGAGGCCTCCTCCTGGGGGTGCTGACCAACCTCGCGCAGGGGTGGCTGCCAGGTGCGTGGAACCAGATCGCGAACTCCGGTGCTGTGTGGTGCGTCGCCGCCTTCGCCACCGGGGCCCTCGTCTCGCGACGAGGTTCCGTCAGCCTGGCGGTCTTTTGTGGCCTCGCCGCCGAAGCCGGCCTGGTCGTCGGCTATTACGGGTACGCAGAACTAGGACGCGACGGCATGGGCAGGCTGTTCTTCCCTCTCGTGTGGTTGTTCATGGCGTGCATCGCCGGGCCGCTCTTCGGCGCAGCGGGCCACTGGTGGCTGCGTGGTCGGACAACACGGCTTCGAGTCGTCGGGCTTGCCGGTGTCGCCGGGGTTTTTGGAATGGAGGCGTTGCTCTTCGGCTGGGACCTGCACTACGCCACGCAGGCGTGGGCCTGCCTCATCGTGTCGGTGCTTGCCCCACTGCTGGCTCGCAGCAACAGAGAACGCGTACTCGCTTTGGCCATAGCGGCAGCTTTCTCGTTTATTGCGTACGGGGTAGTGGTGCTGCCACTTCAGGCGCTGTCCGGATAATCATGATCCTCTCGCTGCAGAGGCGTCACTGATGCTCTGAGTCTCTTGGGGCTGAGCGCCAAGTTCCCATGGCTGCGCGGCCCGGGTACTACGGACCCCGGGCGCTCTGCCAGACGCGTCCGGCAGAGCGCCCGAAGCCGGCTCAGTCGCACGGACCTGTGGTCTGCCGCGAAGAATGAAGCTTTCCCTTGATCGCGGACACCTGGAGACTGGGATCTTGAGGTTCCAGAGGAAGTAGCACCAGGTGGGAAGCAAGTACACGAAGCGGTACACCGAGGAGTTCAAGCGAGACGCGATCGCGCTCGTGGATTCCTCGGGCAAGACGGTCACCGCGGTTGCCCGGGAGCTCGGGATCAGCTCGGAGTCCCTGCGCGGCTGGTACCGCCGGGCGAAGGCGGACCGGGGCGAGCGCGAGTCCGGTGAGCTGACCAGCGCCGAGCGCGAGGAACTCAAGCGGCTGCGCAAGGAGGTCCGTGAACAGCAGCAGACGATCGAGATCCTGAAAAAAGCGACCTTAGATTCAACCGGTCAAGGCAACACTCTCGGCTGGTGTGCGGAATCGCAGGCACTTGCGCGGACGGTTGTTGAGCTTCGTTGCGATGGCGTCAAGATCGTCCTGGCTGAACGTCGACAGGTTTGTGCCTTTGGGTAGGTACTGCCGGAGGAGCTTGTTGGTGTTCTCGTTGGTGCCACGTTGCCAGGGGCTGCGCGGGGCCGCGAAGAACACGTCGACACCGGTGTCGGCGGTGAGCCGCTTGTGAGCTGCCAGTTCCATGCCGCGATCCCAGGTCAGCGTGCTGCGTAGTCGGGGGTCCATGCGCTCGTAGGTTTCGGCGAGAGCGGGAACGACCACGGTGGTGTGGCGACTGGCGAGTTTCACGACTATGAGGAACCGTGACTTCCGGTCGACCAGCGTGGCGACCTGGCTGTTGTTCGAGCCGATCACCAGATCGCCTTCCAGATGCCCGGATTCGCTGCGGTCCTCTGCCGCTTGGGGCCGCTCCTCGATCGGTCGGGCATCGGTGATCTGTGAGCGCCACTGTCCTTTCACCGTGTGGCGCTTGTTCTTCCGGATCGGGCGGCCAGTTCGAAGGCGCTTGCACAGCTCGCGGGAGATCACTTTCCAGTCTCGCCACGTATACCGCCTCAACCAGCACTGTTGCTCTGACCGGTTGAACTCGCCGAATACACGTCAACCCAGTTCCGGGGGCGAATACGCGAGTTGGGACTGCGGCAGAGCTGCGGACGCACCGGATCATGCTTCGACAACGCTGCCGCGGAGAGCTTCTGGGCCCTGCTCAAAGAAGAGATCGGCACCCGCACCT
Source organism: Streptomyces sp. NPDC086077 (assembly GCF_040686175.1). NCBI lineage: Bacteria > Bacillati > Actinomycetota > Actinomycetes > Kitasatosporales > Streptomycetaceae > Streptomyces > Streptomyces sp. NPDC086077. The sequence continues at coordinate 10,915 of NZ_JBFBJT010000127.1, forward strand.
GGTCCGACCGGGCCACCGCCCGCGCCGAGGTTTTCAACTTCATCGAGAGACCCTGTTGCCCAATTGGTTCATGTGGCGAGTTCGAGGGCCGCGAGCCGGGAGGTTCTGGTCTGGGCGAGCGGGGTGCCGGTCCACCAGGCGTCGAGCCGGATCAAGTTGACTGCAGTGGCTGTCAGGACATGGCCGAGGTGTGTTTTGGCTAGGCCGCGATAGCGGGTGCGGCGCATACCGCCGACGGCGACGGCTTGGTGGATGGTTCCCTCAACACCGGCCCTGGCGGCGTAGCGTTCCTTCCACGCCTTGGTGGTCTGCTCGGCGCGGACGCGTTCGAGCAGGGCGTCTTGCCCTTGAGGCCGGACGGTGAGCTGTCGGCCGTACTGGGTGGAGCGGGTGCACTGGTCCCGGACGGGGCAGGGAGAGCAGGTCGTGGTCGCGAAGCGGATTCTGATCGCGTCGCGGCCGTTGTTGTCGAGGCCGACTGTCCAGTAGCGGCTGGTCCGGCTGGACGGACAAGTGGCAGTCCTTTCCTGCCAGTTGATGGTGAAGGCGGACTTGCCGAACCCGGCGGACCTGATCTGTTGCGGGGTGCTGTTCGGCCGGACCGGTGCGACCACACAGATTTCACGTTCGACAGGGGCGGTCAGCAGGAGTTCGGCGGAGGAGTATCCCGAGTCCAGGAGGTGTTCGGCGGGCTTGAGGCTCTTGGTGGTGAGGGCGTCGTGCACCGCCTCGACGACGGTGGCGTCGTTCGCGGTGGCATCGGTGGTAACCACGTGGGTGATCAGATGCGGCTGCCCGGAACCGGTGCAGTCCTCGCTCAAGTGGACCTTGTAGCCGGTCCAGGCCGAGCCGCGCTTATGTGAATACCGGGCCTGGGGATCGTACGGCGAGGCGATCAGCGCTCTGCCCGGCGGGAGATCATCCTTGCCTCGCCAGCCCACCTCCTGCACTCCGTCGGTGACGGTGCGTGTGAACTGCTGGATCCAGACCGTCCGCAGCACGGTCACCGCGGGGATCTCGCGCAGCCATGTCGGTGCCGTGGAAGTGTGTACGGCTGCGAGTAAGCGGTAGCCGTCGGCAGCAATCTGCTGGGCCAGCCGGTCGCGTTCGGACCGTTCGGAGGGCAGCCGGTAGGCATCGGTCCTGGCGCCGTAGCGCTTCTGCCATGCCGGGTCCATCCAGCTCACGAGCCACTGCGCACTGGCCGCGGACAGTGCTTCCAGGCAGGCACGGAGCGTCGCGCCGACAAACTCCAACCGGTTCAAGCGCCGGACGGCCGCCAAGACGTGAGTGGAGTCGGTGCGCTGCCGCCCTCCGGCGCTGACCAGGCCCTGACCGGCCAGGCGCTCCAGCAGCAGGTCCAGCACCCGCTCCTCCACGCCGTGGTCCAGCAGCCGTTGCCGGAACCCGGTCAGCACCGTGAAGTCGAAGCCGGGATCGGTGAGCTCCAGTCCCAGCAGGTACTTCACGTCGATCCTGGCCCGCACCGCGTGCGCTGCCTGCCGGTCCGTCAGGTTCTCAACGAATTGCAGCACGCTTACCAGGGCGAGCTGTCCGGGCGAGATGCCAGGCCGGCCGCGGTCCCCGAACGCCTCGCGGAACTCCTCGTTCGAGAAGACTGACCCGAGTTGGTCACGGATCCGTATTGCAAGACACCCCTTCGGGAACGCAGCATGTGCGACCGCACTCGTTCCATCCGGAACACCGACAGAAGCCGATCCCATCGACACAGCCGCCACCCCCTGTCGTAGGGCCACCCCATTCGCGCCCCTGACCAGCAGGATCCGTCTCGCCGCCTGCCTCCGACCGAGTGATCGACGCAAACTCCCTCGAATTGAGCAACAGGGTCATCGAGACCTTCTACAACCGCCGCCGCCTGCGCAAGACCTTCGGCTACCTCCCCCCGGCCGAGACCAGACAGCGGCATCAGCACGCCCTCGCGGCATAACGCTCACGTGTCCGAGATCACGGGGAAACTTCAAACCTCCGCTTCACCGCGACCATGGTCGCAGGCTCCGTCGCCGGGGCAGTGCTGGGTGGACTGCTCCTCGGTGTGTTCCCGGACGCGGTCCTATCCCCGTACTGGCCGTGATCCTGCTCGTCTGAGCGGTCAAGCTGGCCCGTCACGACTGAGCGGCCGGGTTCACCAGCCGTCGCCGATGTCGAAGTTGGCGGCGATCGGCATCCCGTCGTCCGCGAGCACCACCACGAGGTAGCCGCCGGCCCCGGTCAGCCCGGTGTAGAGCCGTTCGGCCAGCTCCGAACTCGCGACGTCCTCGGACCGTGAGATCACGGTGAGTATCGCGGGCACCTGGTCCAGCGTTCCCGAGCCTGGTTCGCGCGGGCCGGAGTACAGGGAAGCGCTCAGGTCGTCGTTGTCGAACCAGTAGGTGTATCCGTCGTGGTCGTCGGGTGTGATCGTCCCACCGTCGAACGGTGTTCCCAGGATGCGCGAGACGTCCGCCCACAGGCGGTCGCCGAATTCTCCGCTCCGGAAGCCGTCCGGCTGCGCGGGCCCGACATAGAAGTCGAAGTCCTTCTTGTAACCGTCGTACTGCGCGAAATCTGTCATCGGAATCACTCTCCAGGTTGCCATGGACGGCGGGGAGCCGCCGCCCGCCGAGGCAGGCGGCGGCTCCCCGTTCCGGAGGACCGGCCTAGAAGTCCTCGTCGATCATGAAGTCTCTGCCGATGATCACGACACGCTCCAGATGCCCCTTGTGGGAGAACTGCCTGAGGCCGTCCTTGGCGGCGTCCTCACTCATTCCGCCGGGCCGCAGGTCCACGTAGGCGACGTCCACCTGCTGATGTCTGTCCGCCTTCTCCAGGTGCTTCTTGAGTCCGTCACTGCGATGGCTCGTCATCGACTTGAAGTCGGCCCGCTTGTCGTCGACCCAGGCGTCACCCGCGTGCGGCGCCTTCTGGTCGTCGTTTCGGGACATCACCTTATGCCCCATGATCGCCAGCGTCAGGGCCAGCTGGAATTCGTCCGGCTTGTCGAATCCGAATTCGCTGGCGCCCTTCTTGGTGTTCTTGCGCTTCCAGGACTCGTCGATCCGCTCCATGACCTCTTCGGCTTCGTCGCGGTCCATGCCGCCCGTCAGCCAGTCCTTCAGGTCGTCACCGAGGTTGAACGCTCCGCAGCCGTCCCGCGCGCCACGGCGGCACATGTCCTCGTTCATCTCCTCGACCATCTCGTCGATGGGGTTGGAGAGGTCCCACTTCCCGTCGAGGATCTGGTTCACCCGTTCCTTGCGGAGCATCGCCGCGATCTCGTGGTTGGTGAAGAGGATCTCCTCGATGCTCCGCGAGTAGCGCGGCGCGCCCGGCGGGGCGCTGCCGGAGCGGCCGTCCTTGTAGACGTACGAGGTGCCGGCGGCGCTCTTCTTCTTGGGCTTCCAGCCCTTGGCCTTGCGCTCCTCCTCGGTGTCCGGGATGCCGCCCGTGCAGGAGATCTCACCGGTGTGGCACTCGGGCACGCCGAGTCCGGACGGGTCGGCGACGGTCGTCGGGTTGTTGTTGGCGTAGCCGTAGCCGTTGAGCGACTGGTGCTGGTCCGGCATCAGCAGCGGGTCGACGCTGAGGAACTGACCCGTGGAGGTGTCGTACGCGCGGGCGCCTACCTGGGTGAGGCCGGTGGAGCTGTCGGCGCTCTTGCCGAGGAAGCCCTTGTCGTCCGGCCAGGTGCCGACGGCGCTGCCGCGGCTGGCGCCGAAGGGCGTGGTGTACCGCTTGCTCAGCGTCTGCGAGCTGTCGCTGCTGATCGAGACGGTGCTGGTGCCGTGGTGGTCACCGGAGAGGTAGTGGACCTTCTCTGTGCCCGACGCGTTGCTGCGCACCGCGATGGTGGCCCCGCCCACCGCGTAGTAGCGGGTGGCCCACTTCTTGCCGCTCTTCAGGTGCACCTCGGTGGCTCCGAGGTACAGCACGGTCTCGCCGTCCGTCGCGGTGCTGCGGCGGATGAGGAGGGTGCCGTCGGCGTCGTAGAGGTAGTCGGTGGCCGCGGTGCCCTCGGTGAGCCTGCCCAGCCGGCCCTCGGGGTTCCAGAGCAGGGACTGCTTGGAGGTGGATCCCGCGGACTCGACACGGGTCTCGGTGTTGCCGGCCGCGTCGTAGGTGTACTGGGCGGTGGCCGCCGGGTCGCACGTCGCCGCGGTCGTGGTCGACTTCAGGGCGTGCTTGCGGGCGGGGTCGTAGCAGTAGGTGGTGGTGATGGGGGTCGGGACCGCCGTGTTGCGGGTTTCGGTGGCCCGCTGGCCGGACGCGGTGTAGGTGTAGCTGGTCCAGTACGGGGCCGCACCGCCGAGGTTGGCCACGGTGCGGCCGGCCGTGGAGCAGTCGGCCGTCTTCGGCGTCCAGGCCTCGCTCAGGCGCTTCTGGCCGTCGTAGGCGAAGCACTGGAGGTCGGGTCCGGCGCCGGTGTCGGCGCGGTCGAGGATGGCGGTGACGTTGCCGGTCTGGTCGTAGCGGTACTCCAGGTCCTGGACCGGGCCGCGGGTCTGGTCGTCGGTGGCCGACGTCAGCAGCCGGCCAGTGCCCGTCTCGTAGGTACGCGAGATGAACACGCGCTTGGCCGTGGTGGATGTGCCGAGCTGGTACTGGTGGACCTGTCCGAGCGCCGAGTAGTCCACGCCGAGCAGATAGCCGCTGATGCCGGACTGCTGCACGGGCAGACCCGCGTCGTTGTACAGGGTCTCGACCGTCTCGGCGGCCAGCCCGCCGGCCGCGGGCTCCTTGGTGTTGTTGACGGTGCCGTCGAGCCGGTAGGCGGTGCCGAAGGTGAGCGTGGCCTGCGGGACGGCGCCCGAGGTGACCAGCGGGTCGCTCGCCGGCAGGGTCAGCGTGGTGCTGGTCGGCCGGTTCAGGCTGTCGTAGGCGTCGACGGACTTGATGTACGCCTTGCTGTTGACCTGGCCGACGCCGTTCTCATAGCGCACGGACTGGTCGACGTAGCCCTTGAGCAGGGTGTCGTACGTCCAGGCGGCGAGCTTGTTGGCGTCGGTGCGGCTGGTGTGCCAGAGCGCGGTCTTGCGGCCCAGCTCGTCGTAGCCGTAATAGAGGTACTGGTTCTTGGCGTCCTTGGTGTGGTCGACCTGGTCGAGGACGGTGTACTTGGTGGTCGTCGTGCCCTTGTCGGGGTCGGTCGCGGTGACCTGGCGGCCGCCGAGGTCGTAGGTGTAGGACCACACGGACCCGTCGGGGCCGGTGACGGTCTTCTGCTTGCCGTCCAGGGTGTAGGTGTAGCCGACCTTGGTGTACGAGGTGCCCTGGGCGGCGCCGTACTCCGTGTCGTTCGGGTTCGGGCCCGCGTAGGTGCGGGTCTCCTTGGTCCGGCCGAGCACGTCGGTGATCATGCGGGACGCCGTGCCGCCTTCGAGGGCGCTGGTCGCCACCGAGTCACCGGTGTACGTGGTCGTGGTGTCCCACTTCTTGACGCCCCACGAGGACAGCGTCGTCTTCACCGCGCGCCCGGCGCCGTCGTAGACGGTGTCGTTCTGCTTGGGCGACTGCGCGTACTCCACTCCGGTGTACGTGCTGCTCGGCGCGCTGCTGTTGTCGTAGGCGTCGTTCTGCGTGGTGACGGCCAGGCCGCGGGAGTCGTAGCGGGTGTCGCTGAGGACCCGCCCGCCTCCGGCTGCCGCCGGGACCTGCGTCTGGATCGGGCGCAGCAGCGAGTCGTACAGGGCGTACGAGGTGCGGTAAGTGGTGCCGCCCGCCTGGAGCTTGGCGACCGAGTTCCACGACGGCTTGGTCTGACTGACGCCGTAGTCGTAGCGGGCGTTCGGTGTGTCGCCCGCGGCCTTCGACCGGTTGGAGAGCCAGGTCGCGGTGAGTCGGCCCAGCGCGTCACGGGTGTGCTCGGTGCGCTTGAGGTTGGCGTCGAGAGTGTAGGTGACCGTGCCTCGCGCCGGGTCGAAGTACGTGTACGACTTGTGGGTCTGGCCGTTGGACGCCAGCTTCGGGTAGGTGACGATGACGCCGGTCACCGGTCCGCCGTTGGCCGGGTAGTAGGCGGTGCTGGTCACGGTGCCGGCGGCGTCGACCACCTTGAGCGGGCGGCCGAGCTTCGCGGTCGCGGTGTCGAAGGTGGTGGCGGTGACTGTCTGCCAGGACGTCGCACCGGGGTTGCGGTCGGTGATGCCGTTGGCGGCCGGATAGCCCTTGGGCTGGCCGGTCCAGGTGGGCAGGCCGAGCGTCGGCGTCTGGTCCGCCTTCCAGCCGGTCGCCGCGGGGTCGTCGAAGACGACGGCGGCGTCGGACAGCACGTCGCCGCGTGTCTCGGCGTCGGCGGGCAGGGACAGCTTGTCGTCGGTGTCCGCGCACGGCTTGGCCACGGTGCGGGTCCGTGAGATCAGCGAGGTGAGGCCCTTGGCGTCGTTGCGCGCGTACCAGGTACGCGAGCAGCTCTCGTCGCCGGTCGCCGACCAGTCGCCGTGGTTCTCGCTGTGGGTGACCATGCCATACGTGTCGTCGTACGTGGTGGAGGTGGCCGTGGTCCGCCACTTCTGGCCGGCCGTCAGCCAGGTCCGCTCGTAGCTGCGAGCCGTGCGCACGAAGTGCGCCTTGGTGTGCGCGTACGACTTCTGCTGGCTCGCGGTCTGCTTGGACCAGAAGTTGTTGACGGTGAACGCGATCGGCGTGGCGCCGTCGTAGGTGATCTGCTGGCGCAACTGCCCCGCGTACTGGTCGGAGTCGGTGGCCGCGGAGAGGGTGACGCCCGGCATGGTGACCGGGTCGACGCTCGCTGCGCGGGTGGTGCCGTCCGCCAGCTTGTCGCCGTTCATGCCCTGCATGAACAGCTTGACCGCCTTCGAGCGGACGGTGCCGACCTCACCGGTGTAGGCGGTGACCTTCTGGTAGCCGCGCCACTCGGACCAGGTGCGCTCCTTCTCCTTGGTGAAAGGATCGTCGTTGTAGTGCCAGGCCGGGGTGTCGTACTCGTAGCTGTACTCGACCGCCGGGTTCTTGGCGGCGGTGTCGCTGGAGGAGACCGCCGTGACCCGGTACTTGTGGAACCAGTCCAGCGCCGGATCGCCGCCGTTGATGGCCCAGTACACCGGGTAGCAGGACGTGGTGTTCTTGTCCGGCGAGGCCGGCATGCTGCTGCCGCGCACACACTCCGGGTGGGACAGGTCCACGGTCGTGACAGCGCCGGTCTCCGAGGTGATGGTGGAGATGCGGGGCCGGGTCAGCGGAAGGATGTCACCGCCGCCGGGCTGGGTGCCGCCGTCGACGCGGTTGGGCCGCTGCTGGTAGGTGAAGCCGATCTCCGGCAGGGACTCGGCCGTACCGTTGAGGCCGGTGCGCTTGAGCGCGGTGAGGGTGAGGACCTGGTCGGAGCTGTTGCCGATGTCCTGGCCGTCGAAGAAGGCCTGGGTCAGGGCGAAGGAGTCGACCGGCTTGAAGGCATCCGGCTCGGCGGCCGTGGACCACCAGTGGGTGCGGATCTCGGTGAGGCGCTTGCGGGTGAAGAAGGCAGGGCCGCTGGACAGGCAGTCCGTCTCGGAGGCCGAGCAGATCGAGTCGAAGGGCACGTCCGGCCAGTTGACGGCGGTGTCCTTGGTGAGCGACTCGCACGAGGAGGCCGTGCAGCGCTCCTTGTAGTCGAAGGTGACCTTGGCGGAGGTCACGCCGGTGAAGAGGGCGTCCGCGCGCTGTCCGTAGCGGATCTCGGTCGGGTAGCCGCCGCGGACGTAGGAGGCGAGGGCCGTCTTGTCGCCGTTCTTGGCGTAGTGGTTGCTCTCCTTGGTGTACCAGTACGTCGCCGCGTTGCCGTGGACGTCCTGCACGAGGTCGAGGTTCCAGCGCCAGGCCTGGGTCTTGGCGCGGCCGGAGTAGCCGGTGCCCGAGGAGTAGCCGGGTTCGCCGCTGTCGTCGCCGAAGACGGGGACGGTCCAGGTTGAGTCGGTGCGCTCGGTGCCAGCGCCGGGCAGCATGTTCAGGCCGAAGGTGTACGTCGTGCCGTCGCCGGTGACGACCCTCCAGTACTCGCCCTTGCCGTCGCCCTTGCCGCTGACGATGTCGTCGCCTTCGTCGCCGTTGTCCGCGCCGACCTCGTGGAAGACCTGGGAGGCGTCGTCGTTCTTCAGCCGCCACTTGCCGGAGGTGTCGTCCTTGACCAGCTCGTTGGCGACGCCGTTGAGCACGAGCGAGGCGTTCTCGTACTTCCAGCACAGGTCGTGCTTGTCGGTCTGCCCGTCGTCCTCGCACGAGCCGTACTTGCGCTCGACGTAGGACTCGGTGAGGGAGAAGCCCTCACCGACCTGGGAGCCCTGGTTGTTGGTGTTGGCGGTGCGGCCGTCGATGGAGCCGGAGTCGTACGCGAGCGTCAGCGGCGGTACCGGGCCGGCCGGTGCCGGCGGCAGGTTCACCGGGTAAGACCAGGAGAAGGAGCCGGACGACTCGCCCGCCTGCCACGCCGAGGAGGCGGACAGCGGCGTGGCGGCGAAGTCGCCGGCGCCGGCCGGCGAGGTGGTGCCGGACTCGGCCGCGAGGGCCATCACCGTCGGCGTGCCGCTGGCGGCGACGGCTGTGCGGGCCGTCACGGTCTGCGCGCTCGCGTCGTTGTCGGACGCCACCGGTGTGGTGGTGCGGCACTCGGCCTTCTCCGGAGTGGTGAGCACGCACGCGGGCAGCTTCACCAGGCCGAGCCGGGTCGCCCAGTTGCCACCGACCGCGGAGCCGAAGGCGCTGTAGTCGACCGTCAGCCGGGCGGTGCCGCGGCGCTCGGTCCCCACGGTGAACAGCACGCCGGTGATCCCGGCCCGCTCCGTGGCCCGCCGGTCCAGGATGCGCACGGTCGCCGCCCCGGAGGGCCGCTTGGCGCCGGCCTTCGGATCGGCGGTGACGTCCACGACGGCGTCGGCGGACCGCTGCGCCAGGGAGTCCCGCGTGGTTCCGGCGGCCGGCCAGGAGATACGGCGCTCCTCGCGCGCCTCGGTGATCAGGCGCTGGTTGGCCTTCTCGTCCCGGGCGACCCGCTTGCGGGCGTTCTTCGCGCCCAGTCCGGCGACGGGGTGGACCTTGCTGACCCGGGTGTCGGCGGAGTCGGGGGCGCCGGGGCGGTCTGCTGCGATGGCCACGCCGGTGGGCACCACCGGGGCGGCGAGCAATGCGAGGAGGAGAGCACCGACCACCGGCCGTCGGCCGGTGCGGTTCCCTCCCCTCGGCGAACGTGGTCTGAACACGGTCTGCTTTCTGGTGGGAGGTGGAGAAAGGGGGTGTGTCAGGTGGAGAAGAAAGGGGGTGAGAAGGAGAAGGGGCGCGGGCTGTGCGTCCCGCGCCCTGCCTCAGGGATGAGGTCGGCCGGCCTCGACGGCCGCGATCAGTCGCCGACCACGGCCGACTTGTGGTGGGCGCTCTGCACGGCGCCCGCCCACAGGCGGATGTGGTTGACGCGGCCCGGCACGTGGTTGCCCCACGCGCTGTTCAACCAGCCCTTGCCGACCGCCGCGCCGCCGCTGCTCGCGGTCGCGGTGAAGGCGGTGGGTTCGCCCTGGCGGTCGATGAGGAAGAGGGAGATCTGCCGGGTGTGGGCGTCGTAGGCGCCGGTCAGCTCGACCTCGGTGCCGAGCACGGCCACCTCGTCGCTGCGCACCGACACCCCGGACCCGTCCGCGCTGAGCCGGCCGAAGTGCCAGCGGCCGAGCGCCCAGGTCTCCGACAGCGGCTCGCCGGTCGTCTCGTCGATGACGGGGTCGCCGTTCTCGTCCAGGACCTCGTGGCCGGTGGTGTCGACGCCGGTCTTCTCGAACCACAGGCCCCAGGAGGAGCCTGTCGCCGTGCGCTGGCCGAGGATCTGGGCGCGGTAGCCGTCCGGTTTGTCCTTGAGCGCGGCCCCGTCGACCACCGTCTCCACGGCCACCGTAAAGGAGCCGGTGGCGTCGACGAGCGGCGCGCCGAACTCGGCCCCGCCGGAGCCGTCCAGCACGACGGACTCGCCGTCCAGCTTGGCGCCGCTGCCGAGGGTAAGCGTGGGGCCGTAGTTGCTGGTGGTGTCCTGGAGGGTGGTGCCGGATGCGCCGTCGGCCTTCAGGTCGGCCACCAGTTCCAGGTGCGGCAGACCGGTGCCGTCGGCGCCGTCGAGCAGCCGGGCCTCGTCGGCGACCTCCTCGGCGGACTTGGCCGCCTGCCAGAGGGTGACCTCGTCGATCTCACCGGTGAAGGCGTCGGCGTAGGCGCCCTTGTACTTGACCCGGCCGATCTGGAACGCGCCGCCCGCCGGCCAATTCGAGGTGATCGTGTCGGTGCCCTGGAGCTGTCCGTTCACGTACAGCGACAGGACGTTCCTGTCGTGGTCGACGGTCACGGCGAGGTGCGTCCAGGAGCCCACCTGGGCGGGGTCCTTGGCGTTGACGCGCTGGTTGCTGAGCGAGGTGCTGGCGACGTCTGCGTCGGCCAGGCGCACGCACCACGTCTGCACGTCCTCGCAGTAGCTGAGGAAGAAGGGGCTGTAGTAGGTGCCGTCCTGGCCGGCGACGGTGAGGTTGCGGCCGGTGGCGCCGAGGCGGACCCAGGTCGCCACGGTGTACGCGGCGGCCGTCTGGAGGACCGGCTTCGTGGTCGCGGCGTAGCCCGAGTCGGACATCTTCAGCGTCTGGTCCGGGCCCATGACCGCGGGTGTGGTGTCGGTCGCGGGCTGCTTGACGATCTCGCCGCGGCGTCCATTCGGGGTGCGCACGGCTCCGGACAGGGTCAGGTCGTCGCGCAGGGAGCTGTCGGTGGTGG